>JAAXQF010000018.1 GCA_012974435.1 Desulfuromonadales bacterium
TTCTGTTTCTTCTTCTTCTGCTCCTTCTTCGGTCTTTTCGTCAAACGTACCTTTTTAAATCGCTGGAGAACCTATGCTGCAGTAGGCCCGGCCGTCGTGTTTGGTGAATACTCTGAAGATAAAGAAGAAGAGGATTCTCGCATCGAAGCTAACGAGAAGAACGACAATAATAATTCCGAGTTCGGTGTTGGCGCATACGCTCGTGGCGGGTTTGATTACCTTTTCGGCCCAAATGCCTACATAGGGGTTTGTGTCCGTGGTCTCAAGACTAACATTGAATTTGACGGTGCTCCGAATGCATCCTCCAGTTTGAGTGGTGTCCAGGGTTTCCTCACCTTTTCAAGACACTTTTAGAAGACCCACATGCTCTTTAAGTCACTTTTTTAAAACACCTATGCACAAGGCTTGCGTGAAGAGGTATGAGTTTATTCGTAAGCTCTGCGCATCCTTCCCCTAGTTGCTCCGATACTGATACCTGCTACAATTCTGACCACACCTTAAACATTCCTTCCATTCTCAGGAGTCAACCCATGCCGTTACTGAAACAAACCACCCTGATTCTCGCTGCCATTCTCTTCTGTCTCCCTCAGTTTGTTATGGCTGCCAGTCATGAACATCATGAACACAACGAGAAGCCGGATGCCGAGCGTGCACACCTCATGGAATCGCAGACCTCTCAGGGAATCCAACTTTCTCCTGGTCTGCTGGCCCTCCTCAACCAGGAGATGGGATTGATCCAGCAGGGTATTATGGATATGGTTCCGGCCATCGCTGCCGGAGAGTGGGGCAAGGTTTCGGCCCTCGGCCAGAAGATCAAGGAGAGCTTTATTCTCAAGCAGAAATTGACGGATGCACAGAAAGACGAGTTGCACCGGGTGCTGCCGCAGCAGTTCATCGAGATGGACATGGACTTCCACAAGTCAGCGGGGATGCTGGCTCATGCGGCAGAGATGAAGAATGCAGATGTGGTCAATTTCTACTTTTACAAGATGAATGCCGCCTGTGTCTCTTGCCACGGCAAGTATGCAGCAGAGCGCTTCCCCGGGCTGGCAAAAGGTGGCGAGAAAGGCCATCATTAATAGGAGGATTTGATTCCTAGTTTTCCTATAAGTATTGTTGCAAGTTCTTCTCAGAAGTCCCAGAGACATTTGATTCAACAAATATCAACACAGAACGCTAACAAAGCCAAGGCTTAAAGAGGTGTTTGCGGCCAGACTAGTCGACAGCAGTCAGCTGCCATCCGGCAATAATTTCTTCTACTTTTTTACGGTCTCCAGTGCGATAGGGCCCGACAATGGCACCACGTAGGTTTTGTGGGCTAAGAAGCTCTTTTGCCGTCTGTCGCAATCCTGACGCTGTAACTGTTTCGATCCCGGCGAGATCGTTGGCGATGGTGCGGTGGCTGCCGGTGAGTTCTCCCCAAGAGTAGCGCAGAGCCATTTCGTCGACCTGGTCACGGGAATAATCAAGGTCACAGCGATAGCAGTTGAGGATATGCTCCAGTTCGTCGTCGCCCACTTCACTGTTGTGCAGTTCGGTAATGATATCCAGAATTGCGGTGGTCGCTTCGCCAAGGTTCTCGGCCGAGACTGCGAGATCGATCGCCAAGGTTCCGGCGTCAGCGTAGAGGGCGAGCGAGGCGTCGACGGCGTAGGTTAAGCCCAACTCTTCGCGTAGGCGGAGCATCAGGCGGCTCATTCCTCCCCAGCCGAGCAGACGTCGCAGTACACGTAAGTTTACTGCCTGTTCACTGTCGCGTCCCGGCAGCAAAAAGGCTAATTGCAGAGTGACCTGGGAGCCGGCATCGCGGACCCAACGCAGGGCTTTATCTTTCTCTGAGAAATCGGTCCATGCCTTTGGCGAGGGAGACGCAGCGCCCTGCCATTGGCCGAAATGTTGTTTGGCTGCTGAGACCACCTTGGCGTGTTCAACCGGCCCGGCAATCGCCAGGACAGCGTTCTGCGGCGTGTAGTAGGTGGCGTGGTGCTGTTGCAGCTGTCGCAGAGAGAGGCGCTCGATCGCAGGCCGGTTGCCGACAGTCGGCATGCCCAGCGGGTGTTTCGGGAAGAGCAGGCTTGCGACGATGTTGTCCGAGTTGATCTGCCGCCCGGTTTCATTGAGGTCGCCCATGGCTTCCTCGAGGATAACCCGGCGCTCCATTTCGATGTCGTTGAAGAGGGGGCGTTGCATCATCGATGCAAGCAGAGCGATCCCTTCGGGAAAGTGGTCGGGATGGACGCGGGAATGGAAGCAGGTTGTTTCACAATCGGTGGCGGCGTTGGCGGATCCCCCGACGGCTTCAAAAGCTCGTTCCAGGGCCAGGCCGGTGGGGAAATCCTCAGTGCCTTTAAAAAGCATGTGCTCGAGGAAATGCGACGCTCCAGCAGTTCTGGGCGTTTCGTGACGGCTGCCGACGCCGATGTAGATCATCACCTCGGTGCTGTGGTGATGTGGCATAGGTACGCTGATGACGCGTAGGCCGTTATCGAGAGTGTCGCATGAGTATTCTGGCATGAAAAACCTTGCAGCGCGGGGCGAGTAGCGCGTGGCGCGAAAGAGCAAAAACTATCTGTCGAGCAGGCTGTTGATACTTTGGCCAAAGGGTTAACAAGGCATCACATCCAGCGACATCGCTATGGGTCTGACTTTCGCGCTACTCGCTACTCGCCACACGCCACCGTCAGCTTTGTTTCAAAAGGCGGGCGGCTTCCTTGGCGTGATAGGTGATGATCAGATCGGCGCCGGCGCGTTTCATGCCGATCAGGGTTTCCATCATCACGCGATCGCCGTCGATCCAGTCTTTTTCGGCAGCGGCTTTGATCATCGAGTATTCCCCGGAGACATTATAGGCGACCAGCGGCAGATTGTAGCGTTCCTTGAGATCGCGCAGAATGTCGAGGTAGGCGAGTGCCGGCTTGACCATGAGGAAATCGGCGCATTCCTGGATATCGAGTTCCGCTTCGCGGAAAGCCTCGATGCGGTTGGCAGGATCCATCTGGTAGCTGCGACGGTCGCCGAACTGTGGTGTCGATTCGGCTGCCTCGCGAAAAGGCCCGTAGTAGGCGCTGGCGTACTTGACTGCGTAGCTCATGACCGGGATATCTGTGAAGCCGTTGGCATCAAGCACCTCGCGAATTGCGGCAACGCGGCCGTCCATCATGTCGGAAGGTGCAACGATGTCGGCACCGGCGCGGGCATGGGAGAGAGCCTCGGCTGCGAGCAGCTTGAGCGTCTCGTCGTTGTCGACGTCGCCATCCTTGATCACGCCACAGTGGCCGTGGTCGGTGTACTCGCACATGCAGACATCGGTGATTACCAGCAGCTTTGGTACTGCCGCCTTAATCGCCTTGATGGTCTCCTGAATAATGCCGGTGTCGGAATAAGCGTCCTGACCGAGAGCATCTTTTTCTTCTGGAATACCGAAGAGGAGGACCGCTGGGATACCGAGCTCATAGACCTCTTTGGCTTCGGTTACGATATGTTCGATCGACTGTTGATAGATGCCGGGCATTGAGACGATCTCTTTTTTGATGTCTTTGCCAAAAGCCGAGAACATCGGGTAGATCATGTCTTCAGGGCGCAGAAAAGTCTCACGGACCATGCGGCGCATGGCGTCGTTGCGGCGTAGTCGGCGGGCACGGAATTCGGGAAAGAACATTTTCAAACCTCCGGTTTGGCAGGGGCGCGAGGCGCGTGGAGAATCTAAAGATTACAATTGCTCGAAATAGTTTCTGATTGCTTTTACAAGTTCGTCAAGCGTGGAACTTTTGGGTTCGACGGTGACGTTGAGCCCTAACTTTCTTGCCGTTTCGCTTGTTAAAGGACCGATTGAGGCTACCGGGGTCTGTTTTGCCAGTGTCAGGCTTTCAGTGTCCAGCAGCGCAACGAAATTCTGGACCGTTGATGAAGCCGTAAAGGTCAGCAGGTCGAGTCCGTCAGCAAGGGCTTTCTGAAGTTTTTCGGCCGCTTCAACAGGCGGAGCACTGGCATAGGCAATTGGAGCGATCACTTCGGCGCCGGCCGAGGTCAATTCGGCGGGGATCAGGTCGCGGGCAAGGGCCGCCTTAGGATAAAGAAGCCGTTTCCCTGAGACGCGATCCTTAAGCAGCGAGACCACCCCCTCGGCACGGTAGTCTTTCGGCACCAGGTCTGCATCGATGCCCCGCTGTGCGAGGGCTTCGGCGCTCTTTGGCCCGACGGCCACCGTCTGGAGGGCAGACAAGGCCTGAGGGCTGAGGCCTTGTGCCGCTAAACGGTCAAAAAAGGCATTGACTGCGTTGACCGAGGTCAGGATCAGGTAGTCGACCCGGTCGAGCTCGGCGATGGCCTGGTCGAGCTCGGCGAAGGAGGCGGGCGGAACGATTTCAATGGTCGGCACCACGATGGGTTCGACACCGATCTCATGCAGCGCCGCCGTCAGGGCTGCAGCCTGGTCGGCGGCGCGGGTGACCAGCACCCGTTGCCCCACAGGGGAGGTCTGTTCAGACGTCCTCTTTGTCAACATTGAAAGTCTCGTGCTGGTAGACCTCGTTGAGAATCTTGCCGGCGCCCTGGATGAGCAGGTCTTCGCCAAGTGAGGCGCCCATCTTTTCTGCATCGTGGACGGAGCCGGAGATGGTTTTCTTCAGGCACTGTACACCTTCACAGTCGGCAACGAAGCCGGTCAGGGTGAGGGCCTCGCCTTCTACGGTGCCGTGACAGGCGATCGGTACCTGGCAACCACCTTCAAGTGTTTTGAGGAACGAACGTTCGGCGCGTACGGCCCAGTCGGTTTCGGCGTGATTGAAGAAATCTATCAGGGAATTGATTTCATCATCGTCAATCCGGCTCTCAATGCCGAGGGCTCCCTGGCCGATGGCCGGGATCGAAACCTCGACCGAGAGGTATTCGCCGATCTGCTTGGTGTAGCCGAGGCGATGCATGCCAGCCGCAGCCAGAATAATGGCGTCGAGGTTCTCGTCGGTCAACTTCTTGATGCGGGTCTGAACGTTGCCGCGGATATCGACCATCTGCAGGTCGGGGCGAATATGCAGGAGTTGAGCTTTACGGCGCAAGGCGCTGGTGCCGATTCGGGCACCCTGAGGGAGATCTCTCCAGGTTTTCACGCCGGGGCGCAGAATGACGATGTCGCGGCAGTCCTCACGCTCGGTGATGCAGCGCAGGGCCAGGCTTTCGGGGAATATAGTCGGCACGTCTTTCATTGAATGCACAGCGATGTCGATCTCACCACGTAGCATGGCTTCTTCAATCTCCTTGACGAAGAGGCCTTTGCCGCCGACCATTGCCAGGGGCACATCGAGGATCTTGTCGCCCTGGGTTTTGATCTTGGTCAGGGTGACTTCCATCTCGGGGTAACGTTTTTCCAGTTCGGATTTAACCCACTCTGCCTGCCAGAGTGCCAGGGCGCTGGCGCGAGTGCCGATGCGCATTTTTTGTTTAGCCATCTATCTAACTCCTTTATGCCTGGTCAGAATCGTCCAGGGGTTTGATTTCTTGATCATCATCTGCTGGTGCGGGGAGATCGAAGAGAGTGCGCACGGCGTCGACATAGTCTTCGCCACTCGTATCATTCTGCGAATTCTTCAGGACTGCTGTCGGTTTGTGCAGGATCTTGTTGATAATTGCACCGGCCATAGCTTCTATACTCTTGCGCTGCTTGCCTGTGAGGTCTTTGAGATTGCCCAAAGTTTTTTCCAACTCCTGTTGGCGAATCTCTTCAAACTTGCGACGCAGGGCAATGACCGTTGGTTTGACTTCGAGGTTGCCCAGCCATTGGTGGAACTGGCCAATCTCCTGTTCAACGATCGCTTCGGCCTTGCCGGCTTCTTTCTGGCGCTCCTTGAGGTTGGCCTGAACCACTCCCTGAAGGTCGTCGACATCGTAAAGGTAGGTGTTGCTGATGTCGTTGACCTTGGGGTCGATATCGCGCGGTACGGCGATGTCGATCAGAAACATCGGACGGTTCTTGCGACGCTTGAGGACTTCTTCCATCTGGCGTTTGCCGAGAATGAAGTTTGGCGCGCCGGTGGAGGTCATGACGATGTCGACTTCGGAGAGATGATCGACAAAACTGTCGAAGGGAACCGCTTTGCCGTTAAACTCTGCAGCCAGCTTTTCCGCTCTTTCAAAGGTCCGGTTGGTGACCAGAACCTTTGAAATGCCGTTGCTGACAAAATGGCGGGCTGCCAGTTCACACATTTCGCCGGCGCCGATGATCATGACGCCCTTGTTGTCGAGGCGATCAAAGATCTTACGCGCCAACTCTACGGCCGCAAAGGAAACCGAGACAGCGTTGCTGGCGATCGCGGTTTCAGTGCGGACCCGCTTGGCAACTGAGAAGGCCTTGTGCAGGAAGCGGTTGAGGATGAGCCCGGCGGTTTTGAACTCGGCGGCATAGCCGTAGGCGGTTTTGATCTGACCGAGAATTTGCGGCTCGCCAAGAACCATCGAGTCGAGGCTCGAGGAGACGCGGAAGAGGTGACGGATCGCTTCCTCTCCCTGGTAGTCGAAAAGGTTCTCATTGATCTCTTCCGGGGAGATTTCGTGGTATTCCGCCAGGAAACGACGTAACTCCGCGATCGCAGCATCCGGTTCCTTGGTGATGGCACAGAGCTCGACCCGGTTGCAGGTCGAGACAATCAGCCCTTCGGTGATGGTGGCCAGCTCGAGCATCTGCCGCAACGGCCGTTCCATGGCAGTCGGCGCAAAGGCGAGTTTCTCACGAATTTCTACCGGCGCTGTTTTGTGGCTCAGGCCGACTATAACGATATGCATGGCGTTATCCTCTCCGTCTTTCGCTATTGCCCCGTAAAGTTACGGAAGCTGTGTTCCCCGGAGAGGAACATGTTGACGCCAAAGAAGGTGAAGAGCAGCAAGCAGAAGCCGATGATGGCGACGATGGCCGCCCGGCGGCCACGCCATCCTATGGTGAGTCGGCCATGCAGAAGTGCGGCATAAATAAACCAGGTGATCAGTGCCCAGGTCTCTTTAGGGTCCCAACGCCAGTAGCCGCCCCAGGCCGAGTTGGCCCAGATGGCACCGGAGATAATCCCCATGGTCATCAGCGGGAAACCGAAGGTCAGACACTTGTAGTTCATGCTGTCCAGGGTGTCGAGGGAAGGCAACCGGTAAAAGAGACCGGAGAACTTCTTGCTTTTCAGCATGCGCTCCTGGAGCAGATACATGATTCCTGCGGCGGCGGCAATCGCAAAGACCGCGTGGCCGAGAAATGCCAAGGTGACGTGTACCGGAAACCACCAGCTGTCGAGCATCGGATTAAGAGCTGGCGCTTGCGCGGACTGATTGGTGCCGATGATCATCAGGCTCAGAGCCAGGGGGGTGATAAATGCTCCAAGCATCACGGTGCGATAGCGCCAGTAAAAGAGCAGGTAAGTGCCGACTAGCGCCCAGGCGAAAAAGGACAACGACTCATGCATGCTAGCGACAGGAACTGCTCCGGTTGAACACCAACGGACAACGATAGTGACGCAGTGCACGCTGAAACCACTGATCAGTATCCAGACGGCTGACTGCCGGAATCCCTCCTTGCGCGAGATCACGCCGATCAGGTAGCAGATGGTGGCGACAAAGTAGACCAGCAGGGTGATTTTGAAGAGCAGAAGATTTGCAGTCATGATGAAACGTCTCGAAGACCAGTCCTGAATTTTCGGGCAATAAGCTGTTTGCCAGAAATCCGGATCAGCAAGTTGTTAATCTGTTAAACGACCTCCGGCAACCTTCTCCGCCAGCGCCATTTCCTAAAACTTATCAAACCTTGTAAGAATACGTTTTTTCGCCCTTGTCTGTCAAATTTCTTGTTGATAAAAGACTGAGGTTGTTAAGGACGTTTGGTTCTGCGGAGAAAAGTTGTCAATCCCTCTGAAACACAGGAGGCTTCTCCCTGCAAGAGATGCCGTGGTGATTGCGAGGGTCAGATGCCGAAAAGCTCACCTTCTACGAGAGTGCAGAGCAGGTTGCCGATAAAGAGGGTGTTTTCCAGTAGCCTTGGTATTGAATCGCTGGGCAGTGCAAGGCTTGTGTCCGGCAGGAAATCGGCGCTCTCTGCCTGTTCGCTGGCAACCAATATGGTGCGACAACCTAACTGCTTCGCGGTGTTTAAAGCTTCACGGTCTGCCTGGCTCAGGTTGGTGCCGGCGAGCACCAGAACCGTATCCTGGCTCGTGGCCAGGGCGCGTAGTTGACGGCTGAAGAGTTGACTTCCCTGTTCATCACTGGCCAGAAATGTTGCCAGCCCAGCGTCGTTGGTCAACGAGATTGCCGGCAAGGCCGGTCGCTCCAGGGTTTGTCTGTGCAGAAAGGACTGACCGATAATCCCGGCAATAGCGCCGAAGGGCCCACTGCCGACAAGAAAGAGCCGTCCACCCTGGTGAAAGGTTGCCACCAGGTGTTCGGCAAGGCTGTTTAAAAGAGGTTTCTGGGTGAGCAGGAAAGGGTCGAGCATGTTAATCTGTTGCTCAACTGCTGCACTTATTTTGTCCTGAGTCATAGCGCCCTCGTCTGGAGATTTGCGGTCATCTTAGGGGGAGGTGTGTGAAGTGTCAAGAGTTGTAACTTTCAGGGCAAGAGTGAGGATAAGCCCTTGATTTTTTGTGCAGGAGGATTATTATGAAACCTGAATGTTTTAAAGATCCAATTCAAAAGGAGAAAATCTTATGTCCAGTGATAAAGTCGTCCATGTAACGGATGATTCTTTTGAGAGTGAAGTCAAACAATCCTCGGTTCCCGTACTCGTTGATTTTTGGGCCTCCTGGTGTGCGCCATGCAAGGCGATTAGCCCGCTTGTCGACCAGGTCGCCGAAGACTTTGATGGCAAGGTCAAGATCTGCAAACTGAATGTTGATGAGAACCCTGCGACCCCGGGGCAATTCGGTGTTCGTGGTATCCCGACGATGATCCTCTTCAAAGACGGTGAGGTTTTTGATCAGGTTGTTGGTGCGGTACCAAAGAATCAGTTGGAAGATTTGTTGAAGAAGGCTCTGTAAGAGATCTTATTCTTAACAAATGGGCCCAGTTCGTTGTTGTGCACAGGCTACAAATAAACCCCGCATTTATAAATGCGGGGTTTTGTTTTGTTGGAAGCTTCATTTTGAAAATTGCAATCGTGAGATAAGGCTAGTGCCGCGTCAACGACAAACTGACGCGGCACTAGTTACTGACCTGAACTTAGAATTTCTACTGGGCGGTTGGATAGCCTGGCAATTGTTTGTGCAGTGTATGGAGCGGTCCGTTTTTTTTGCTTTTATAGAGAAGCTCTTTGCTCAGGCAAAGGGGTTGCTGATCTGAATCGTCTGGTCACGACGAGGGCCAACAGAAACCAGAACCGCCGGGCAGTTGACCAGCTCTTCGAGCTTGGCCAGGTAAGCTTTGGCAGCATCAGGCAAGTCGGCCATGGACTTGGCCTCACAGATGTCGCTGCCCCATCCCGGGAATTCTTCATAAACCGGGGTGCACTCCTGCAGGATGTCGGCATCACGGGGGAAATCCTCGATCAGCTCGCCCTTGTGGGAGTATGCCGTGCAGATCTTGATACTGTCCAGCTCGCTAAGCACATCAAGCTTGGTGATCGCCAGACCGGTCATGCCGTTTAGGCGGACCGCCTCTCGCAGGGCGACGGCGTCAAACCAGCCACAGCGACGTGGACGCCCGGTCGTGGAGCCGAACTCGCTACCGGCTTTGCGCAAATTTTCTCCCATCTCATCGTGCAGCTCCGAGGGGAAGGGACCTTCGCCAACCCTTGTACAGTAGGCCTTGGTGATGCCGATAACACCGTTGATATGACGTGCGGCGACGCCGGAGCCGGTGCAGACGCCACCGACGCATGTAGATGATGAAGTTACGTAGGGGTAGGTACCGTGGTCGATATCGAGCAGAGTCCCTTGAGCACCTTCAAAGAGCAGGTTCGCACCGTCTTCGATGGCCTTGTTCAGTGAGCGCGAGCAGCAGCCGATGTATTTTTCGATCTGTTTTGCGTAGCCGGTATATTCGTCGAAGATCTGGTCCTCGTCGAGAGTGGGCTCACCGAAAAACTTCTCCAGCAGGAAATTTTTCTCCGGCAGGATCTCTTTGAGCTTGCGGCGGAAGACCTGGGGCTTGACCAAGTCACTCATGCGGATACCGCGACGACCGACCTTGTCTTCATAGGTGGGACCGATACCGCGTCCGGTGGTGCCGATTTTGCGGTCAGCGTGCTTCTCCCGGGCCAGGTCAATCGCCTTGTGCCAGGGCATGATGACATGCAGGTTGCTGTCAACCACCAGCTGCGAGTCGTCCTGCATGTAGCCCCTTTTCTTTAAACCTTCAATCTCCCCGAGGAAAATCTTTGGGTCGAGGACGACACCGTTGCCGATAATGCAACGTTTGCCAGGGTGCAGAATGCCTGAAGGGATCAGGTGCAGAACGATGGTTTCATCACCGACTACGAGAGTGTGACCTGCATTGTTGCCACCCTGGTAGCGAACAACCTGTTGAGCATGTTCGGTGTAGATGTCAACAACTTTACCTTTACCTTCATCGCCCCACTGGGCGCCGACAATGACGACGTTTGCCATATTTGTTCTCCGAGTTGGTTTAAATTTGAAATTGTCCCGATTCGATCGCGTCCTGAGTCACGCTGCTCGACTCACCATCTGCTGTTCGTATCAGGGTCAGTTCTTCCTGTGATGCTTCGAGCACCAGCAGGTAACGGTAATGCATGCGTTTGGCATAGTCGAGGCTGGCCGTCTGGTCGCGCTCGATTATGTCACGGGCGACTGAAAATCCTAGATTGCGCAAGGTCGCAGCGAGCCTTTGCGCCGGTGCCTTGTCTTGTTCCGAAAAGAAGAGCAGGAAGTCCGTGCCTTCTTCTGCCCGTTCGTCAAGCTCCCTGTCGAGAGCAAAAAGCAGGTTGTACAGGTTGAAAGCAAACCCTGTGGCCGGCGATGAGAAGCCGTAGCGTTCCGTCAGGCCATCATAGCGACCGCCGGAGCAGACCGCTCTGCCAAAGCCAGACAGGAAACCCTGAAATACCAGCCCGCTATGGTAATCGAAACCGCGCATTTCACCAAGGTCTAAAGTGATATGTTCTTCAACACCGTACACGGTGAGGACTTCCAGCACCTTTTCAAGCTCATCCAGAGCCTTCTGTGACGCGGGATTGGAGATCACCTTACGCGCTTTGTCAAGGGTCTCGCGACCACCGTAAAGCCTGGGCAAAGCGAGAAGCTCAGTGCGCTGCTGATCGTTTAGCGGCAGTGTCTTGAGCAGCTTCTGCAGGCCGGAAAGATCTTTTGCCGTGATCGCAGTGCGCAGAGCCAGGGACTGGTTCGCATCCAGGGGCAGGTCGTTCAGAATGCCACGCAGGAACTCGACCTGACCGATATCGATAGTGAACTCGGTGGCGCCGACAGACTGCAGACACTTTACAGCCATGGCGATCATTTCCGCATCAGCTTCCGGACCGCTGAGCCCGATCAATTCCACCCCTGACTGGAAAACTTCACGGTCCTTGCCGAGGCGTTGCTCCGTATGCCTCAAAACGCGGCCGTTGTAGCAGAGCCGAAAGGGTAAGGGCATCTCACGCATGCGGGTCGCCGCAATTCTTGCAACCTGGGGCGTGATGTCTGGCGGGAAGGCGACCAGGCGG
>JAAXQF010000103.1 GCA_012974435.1 Desulfuromonadales bacterium
GGCCTGGAGTCACTTAAAACCCTGGGTACCGAGATTCCGATGCAGCCCACTCGGGAAGACTACCAAAGTTTGAAAGACAGACTGGTTAAATTACTGGCAAAAAGACCTGAAAAAAACTGGGCTGAACTGCCGAATATGACGGATAAGAAGGCGCTTGCCATATCAGCTCTCCTGGCGTCTGAAATGTCTACAAGCTACATCAGCTACCCGCCAATCTACGAAATTGTCGCCTATCAAAATGCGATTTTGACACTTGAATTCGGCGTTAGTCCATGGTCGCCATTTGCTTTTACAGGTGTGGCCTCGGTGGATATCTCATTAGCCGATCACGAAGCGCCATTCGACGTTGCGAGGGAACACATTGAATTCTCCAGAGAAATGCAGCAAATCGCTCGTGATTTGATGGAAAGACCGGTTACTGCCCCCGGTCGTACTAAAACACTTATGCTTTTGTCCTTTGTTTCGGTTTGGATTGATCCCATCGAGAAGGGTATCGTGCTGACCAGGGATACCTATCACAGCGGTTACCAGACTGGGGATATGCTTTATGGAGCTTACGGCACTTACCTTTATGCGATTGAAAGCTTTGGCGCCGGTATGCATCTGCCGACCCTGCAGAGCCAATTGTCCGATTATGTAGGGCTCTTCACCAGGATGGGCCAGGTGATTGTTCCCAAGTGGCTTCCCCTCTTTACTCAGACCGCCCAGAATTTCATGGTAAGTACCCCGGAACCGCACAAATTACAGGGTGCATACTTTGACGAGGATATCTGGCTGCCCGAGGCCCTTGCTTTAAACGACGTATGTGGCGGACACGCGTTTCGTTTCCTTAAGCTGGTGCTGGCATACCACTTCGACGTTGATCACATGCTGGGTGGATATATCCAGGAGGTGGAAAAGGTGACGATGGGTGCACGGGCAATGTACTCCGTTGCCATTTTTTACCTCTACGCCGCTCTATCCAAACTGAGGCTCGCAGGAGACCGTGGCACGAAACATCATCAGGAAACCATCAACCTGGTGGAAAGTCACCTTCAGCTAATGAAGGTCTGGTCTGAATTCGTGCCAACGACCTTTCAGCACAAATGTGATCTTATAGCAGCCGAAATGGCTCGAGTGATCGGCGATCTGGAAGGCGCCTTGTCTCACTTCGAGCTGGCGATCAGCGGCGCGAGAGAAAACGGATTCATCCATGAGGAGGCTTTGGCAAACGAACTCTATGGCCGTTTCTGGATTGAGCGCGATAATACCCGGTTTGCCGGTCCGTTGTTGGAAGAAGCCCACGACCTGTACAGAAAATGGGGCGCCGAGGCCAAAGCCGAACACCTGGCCAAACGCTACCCGGAATGGATGGCGAAGAAACATGGATCAACGACCGATGAAGCCGCGACCCCTGTTGATCGTCTGGCCGACAATCTGGATATCCGTACGATTCTCAAAGCATCTCAAAAGATGGCCGGGGAAATCGAGCTAGAGAGCTTGCTGGCAAATATGATGGAAATTGTGATTGAAAATGCCGGGGCCGAAAAAGGATTTCTCTTAGTGGAAGAGGAAGGCCAATGGATGATTTCCGCAAGTGGTGATTTCGAACGCAATGAAGCGCTTGCCGAGGAACCGCAGGATGTTAGCACGAACGAGGTGGTATCCCAGGGAATTGTTAATTATGTGATACGCACGCAGGAAAGTGTTGTGCTCGCAGATGCTGCCAATGAGAGCGACTTCACCAACGATCGTACCATTCAACACCGCCAGTCCAAATCCGTCCTGTGTACGCCGCTCATCAATCAAGGTCAGACAAGCGGCATACTGTATCTCGAAAACAACCTGGCAACCGGCGCGTTTGCCTTTGAACGCGTGGAACTGCTCAATCTGCTTTCGTCACAGATGGCCATTGCTCTGGACAATGTAAAGCTCTACTCCGACCTGAACGCCAGGGTCGCTGAGGCCATAGAGCGAGAGGAACGTTTCCGCGGCACGTTCGAACAAGCCGCAGTCGGCATCGCCCACGTGTCAACAGAAGGGAAGTTTATTCGAATTAACCAGAAGTTCTGCGAAATTGTCGGGTACACGAAGGACGAGATGCTTGACCTGAGCTTTCAACATATCACGCATCCTGACGATCTGGAGATAGATCTAGAGCATGTCCGCCAAGTGCTGAAAGGGGAAAAGAATAACTACTCCCTGGAAAAAAGATATTTTCGTAAGGACGGCTCTCTTATCTGGGTCAACCTGACTGTTTCCTTGCTGCTTGACGATTCAGGTGAGCCGAAATACTTTGTTTCCGTTATAAGCGACATTACCCAGTCCAAGAGGGTGGCGGAGCGGCTACGGGCCATCGGCTCCGAATTGATCTTCGTGGAGGAAAGGGAAAGGCAGCGCATTGCCTCCGATCTGCACGACGGGCCGGCACAGTATTTGGCGTTGGCCCTCTTGCAGCTTGAGGAGGCCGCCGAGCCTGTCGCCGGAACGACATCGGGAATCATGCTTGATTCGGCATCCCAGCAGGTCCATCAATCATTGAGAGAAATACGAAGTGTTCTGCTCGACCTGAGTTCCCCGGCACTGCATCAGATGGGACTTTCCGCTGGGTTGTCGGACTGGCTGGACGAAAACATCAGGGATAAGCACGGGCTCAGAACGATGTTCCGCGACAAATGCGGTGAAGTGTTGCTGGCAGAGGAGATGCGTCTCCTGTTATTCCGCAATACGTGCGAGTTACTGACGAATGTGGTCAAGCACGGCCAGGCCCAAAGGGTTTCCGTAAAAATGGCCTGTTTGGGGCAAACACTGCAGATTGTCGTCGAAGATGATGGCGTCGGGTTTGACACGGACTCTGCGGTGGGTGGATCACTGGAAATAGTGTCCGCACCTGGTAAAGGCTGTAAGGCGACCCTGGTCGCGCCGCTTGAGCCCGCAGGAGAAGGAGGTTCACAATGACAGCGACGATTTTGGTTGTGGATGACCACGAAATGTTTCGCGACGGCATAAGGAGACTGCTTGAACGGAACGGCTTTAACGTCATTGGTGAGGCGGGGGATGGCCGGGAAGCGATGGCCGCGGTCAGCGAGTTGTCGCCGGATCTCGTGGTCATGGACATTTCCATGCCCAACGTCGACGGGATAACGGCAACACGCGATATCGTTGCGAGTTCACCAGACACCAGGGTGATCGCCCTGTCCATTCATGGCGGCAGGCGCTTTGTCGAGAACATGCTGCAAGCCGGAGCGGCCGGATATATCCTGAAGGACAGTGCGCCCAAGCAATTGGTGGAGGCCGTACACTCTGTCCTGAAAGGACAAATCTACCTGAGTCCAGCGATCACCGGCTTAGTGGTAGCCCAGTATACCAATCTGCTGACACGAATTCAGGCAACGGGCGGCCCGGGCAGGCTCACGGATAAGGAGCAACTGTATGTTCAGTTGCTGTCTCTTATACACATCT
>JAAXQF010000269.1 GCA_012974435.1 Desulfuromonadales bacterium
GTCGTCAACGATAAACATCGTGCCGCAGGGCGCAGCGGCGTCGGCATGGTAATGGGCAGCAAGAATCTCAAAGCTGTTGCCGTACGTGGGACAGGTGGCGTTCAGGTTGCCGATCCGAAAGCTTACCGTCAAGCCGCAATCGATTCCTATGGTGTGCTCAAGGAGAACCCAGTCACCGGCGAAGGTCTCGGTGCCTTGGGCACTGCGGTACTGGTCAATGTCATGAATCAGAATGGTGGACTGCCGACCCGTAATGCGCAGAGCGGCACCTTTGACAAGGCCGAAGATATCTCGGGTGAGGCTTTGGTTGCAGGTGAACTGAGGCGCGCCAAGAGCTGCATGGGTTGCATCATCAGCTGCGGCCGGGTGACCAAGATCACCGATCCCAGGTATGCCGGTGAAGGGGAAGGCCCGGAATATGAAACACTCTGGGCGCTCGGTGCAGCTTGTGGCATTTCTGACATGCCGGCAATTATCAAAGCCAATTATTTATGCAACGAGTACGGCATAGACACCATCACCCTCGGTTCAACGATCGGTTGCGCCATGGAACTCTTCGAGAAGGGTCTGATCAAAGAAGAAGAGATCGGCATGCCTCTGAATTTCGGTGACGGCGATGCCATGGTCAAACTGACTGAAATGACCTGCAAGGGCGAAGGCTTCGGCAAAAAAATCGGCCTTGGCTCCTACCGCCTGGCAGAGAGCTATGGCGTTCCCGAACTGTCGATGTCGGTCAAAAAACTTGAGTTCCCCGCCTATGACCCACGTCATGTCCAAGGTATGGGCCTGCAGTATGCAACCAGCAACCGTGGAGCCTGCCATGTGCGCGGCTATATCAACTCGGCAGAGACCCTCGGCCTACCGGAGAAGCTTGACCCGACGGCCACAGAGGGCAAGGCTGGCGTGCTGAAAATATTCCAGGATTTTACTGCCGTGGTTGATTCCGCCGGTGTCTGTCTCTTTACCACCTTCGGAATCGGCGTGCCGCATTTTGTCAACTTCTGTAATGCGGCGAACGGGACCAACCTGACCGATGAAGGCTTGCTCGAAATCGGTGACCGCATCTACAATATGGAGCGCGTCTTCAACCTCGCGGCAGGCATTGACCCGTCCCAGGACAAACTGCCGAAGCGCATGCTTGAGGAGCCCCTGCCTGATGGCCCGACCAAGGGTGAGGTATGCAAGCTGTCTCAGATGCTTCCGGATTTTTATGAAGTCCGTGGCTGGGGCAGCGATGGCATTCCGACCGAGGCAAAGCTACAGTCTCTCGGGCTTGCCTGAGTCACTCGTAATTAGATCTGGGAGGGGTGCGTGATTATTGCGCGCCCCTCCCTTTTTTGAATCTGAAACCGTGCACCTTTAACAGGGTCAGATTGGAATGGGGTATGTCGTGGCAGAAACTTTTGATTACGTCATTGTTGGTAACAGCGCCGCAGGCCTGCAGGCGCTTCGCACCTTGCGCAAATATGCCGCGGACGCTTCCGTGGCGATCATCGACCGTGAGGATCTTCCGGCCTACTCACGGGTCTTGACACCATACTTTGTTGGTGGCAAAACCGAGCGAGACAATCTGTTTATTGTCGATCGTGACTACTACAACCAGGCAGGGATCACCACCTTGTTTGGCCGTAACGTTGTTGCCCTCGATGCCGAAGACCGTCGGTTGAAGTTGGACGATGGCAGCAGCGTCACCTTTGGCAAGCTGCTGCTGGCGACCGGCGCTGAGGCACGCCAGTTAAAGGTGGCATCCGAGCGCTCCAGTGTGCTGCGCCACATGGCTGACGCTGAGCAACTGGTCAAGCTGATGCAAAAGGCTAAAAGTATTACCGCGATCGGCGCTGGATTGGTCAGTCTGCCGCTCCTCTCCCACGCACCGGCGTCCGCTGAAAAACATCTGGTAGTCGGCTCCAACCGAATATTGAGCCGGATGGTGGATGCAGAAGCCTCGGCAATTCTCGAAGCACGTTTTGTAGAGAACGGCCTGCAATTGCACAAACAGAATGATATTGTCTCGATCAAAGAAGGTGACCGGTTACAATTACAGTTGGCCTCCGGCGATTGCCTGGTCAGTGACATGCTGATTGTCGGCAAGGGTGTGACACCAAATAGCGCACTGGCCCGTGACGCTGGCCTGCAGGTGGATTACGGCATTCTGATCGATGACTATTGCCGTACCAGTCACGACGACGTCTACGCTGCCGGCGACTCAGCTGAAGGCAAGGATTTCGTCACCGGAGAACCGATCATTCAGGGCAACTGGATGACAGCTGTCGAACAGGGTGAGGCCGCAGCCATGAATATGCTGGGCATGTCCTGTGCCTACGCAGGCAGTCTGAAAAACAACATCACCGAAATATTCGGCGTAGATGTCGCTGCCATCGGTGAGTGTTTGGACGATTCCGAACAGAGTGTCAGCGTTCATGATCAGAAAACCGGCCGCTTCCGCAAGGTCTTCCTTAATGATCAACAGCAGGTGATCGGCGCGATCCTGATCGGTGAGACCAATGACGCGGGCCTCTATTATCAATGGATTCGTACGCGATCACATTTCCCCGGCAAACACGTCCTGAGCGGCAGCAACACCTATGCAGGCTTCCAGCTGAGGATGACTTAGGAGGGATAGCAATGGTAGAGGTTCAATTCTTCAGTCTGCTGCGCATACTGCTCAAACAGGAACGAATCGAACTGTCCGCTGTCGAAGAAGAGACAGTCGCGCAACTGCTGACAAGAGTTCAGCAGCAGTTATCGACATCGTTCGTGCAAAAGCTGCTGACCGAAGAGGGTAACATGCATCCTGGTACCATCATTCTGGTCAACCGGCATAATATCCACCACCTATAACGGTTTGACAACGGAACGCTATGCACGCCAATTGCTGCACTGGGGTGAGGAGAATCAGCAGCGAATTTCTCAAGCTACGGTATTGATCGCCGGGGTCGGCGGGCTGGGTGCGATGGTCAGCCAACTGCTGGTGCGCGCCGGAGTCGGCAGGCTGTACCTGGTTGATGACGGCATCATCGACTGGCCCGACCTGAATCGGCAGGTGTTGTATGGCGAGAGTGATATTGGCTGCGGGAAATTGCAGCTGGCCAGCGAACGATTGTGCGCCATCAACAGCGCCACCGAGATTTCATTGATTGAAGGGCGGATTGATGAAGATTTCGTCAT
Organism: Desulfuromonadales bacterium; assembly: GCA_012974435.1. Taxonomy (GTDB): domain Bacteria; phylum Desulfobacterota; class Desulfuromonadia; order Desulfuromonadales; family BM103; genus M0040. Next base: position 3,169 of record JAAXQF010000269.1, read on the forward strand.
ACCGACCGGTTTGAACGCCGTTGCCGACTGTCTCGACAATTATCAGAGCCGTTTTCTGCTCGATGAATTGACCCCGCAAGGCGTTTTTTTTGTTCATGGTGGCCTGCATGGTGATCATGGCCAGGTACTGACCCTGCAATCGGGTAAATCGCAACCACTGGCGAACATCTTTGCCGGAGCTTGCCAGCCCAAGGGTGATATCCCGGTGACACCTGATAACGTGGTGATTGTCGCTGGCCTGATGGTCAACGAACTCTTTGCCACCCTCTTCGGTGAACCGAAGCTGCTCAATCGTTGTCTCGTGATCAGCCTTAGCGATTTCCATATCAGCTTTCTGGATGTTTAGCCTGATGAATATGCATGGAGAGCAAATCACGACGATCAAGAAAGAGATGGGGCTCACCCATAAGGATTTCTATGCTGAGCTCCCGAATCTTCTCAATGGCATTCCATACGATCTGAGCGAAGATACCGTCAAGTTTCAGGTAAAGGGTAAATGTATAGAGATTTCTCTTGGCCCTGAAGGGGTCCGTGAGATAGGACCATCTGTGAGATTACCCGTAACCCCTGTCACCTTATGTTTCTTTGATTTTTCAGAAGAGGAAATCGATGCCTTTGTCAGGCATTTCAATCTAAAGTTTATGAAAGGTGGAGGCTAAGCCAATACCTATATTCCTATTTGGTTATCCACTTTACTCAAGTTAGGCTCTGATTGGTTCTTTACATTTTCTTGACGTAGACAAACACGGACAGCAACAAGACAAAATCAAAACCGGCCTCACGCAGAGACGCGGAGAGCGCAGAGAAAGAC
>JAAXQF010000618.1 GCA_012974435.1 Desulfuromonadales bacterium
TAAAAAGACTCTCTCAAGTTCACCTTCAAAAGGATTCTTAATGGCTCTAAGCGCCACCATCTTCAAAGCAAGCCTCCAGGTTTCAGACATGGACCGGCACTACTATGCCGACCACCAGCTGACATTGGCCAGACACCCGTCTGAAACCGACGAGCGCATGATGGTGCGATTACTTGCCTTCGCTTTACATGCCGATGAGCACCTGAGCTTTACCAAGGGCTTGTGTGCCGATGACGAGCCGGCCCTCTGGCAAAAAAGCCTGAGTGATGAGATCGAATTATGGATAGATGTCGGCCTGCCTGATGAAAAACGCGTGCGCAAAGCCTGCAGTCGTGCCATGCATGTTTGCCTGTACATCTATGGGGGCCGCAACGCAGACCTGTGGTGGCAGAACAACGCACCCAAACTGCAACGTTTTAAAAATTTGACCGTTATAGAGATTCCGGAAGCAAACAGCAGTGAACTGGCAAACCTTGCGACGCGAACCATGCAACTGCAATGCACACTGCAGGATGGCGAGATCTGGTTAAGCTGCGAGGATCAAACCCTTACCGTGACACCCATGGTCCGTAAAGCTCAGGGATGAGAAAAAGCCTGCAGCTTTATTTTTGCATTACAATGCTGTGGCTCTATACTGGTTAAACACGCTTCGCATGCTCAGGAAAGCTATGGACTCGACCTTCAACTGCCGCTGTTGCGGTCATTGCTGCCTTACTCTCATCGACGCATACAACGGCTGCGTCAGTGATGAAGATCTTGAGCGTTGGCGCCGGTTAGGTCGCGACGACATCCTGGCCTGGGTCAAAACCCTCCATCTGGGGCCAACAAACAAACTTCACACGGCCTGGGTGGACCCTGAATCAGGCGACGATGTCGAACGCTGCCCCTGGCTTATTGACCGGCTCGGTCAAAAAGGTCATCTGTGTGGCATAGAAGAGGTAAAACCAGATCATTGTCGGGCCTACCCAGAGCATCAGAAGCACGCCGAGTCAACAGGATGTAAAGCATTTGCAAAAGATGAATCTTAACCTGTTCACTAATTACTGATCACTGTCCCTATGGAGTTATAAACGCATGAAAAAGCCTTTAACCAGCAAAGACCTGTACGTAGCAGACATCCCCTTCGAGGCAGAAGAAGAGGATTTACAAAAACTCTTTGCCCTCTGCGGCAAGGTGCGTTCCATTCATATGGTCACCGATGAGAAGTCAGGATTATTCAAAGGCTGTGCCTTTGTCCATATGACAACTGTGGCAGAAGCAAAAGACGCCATCAACACGATCGACGGTGTCTCCCTGCATAAACGCATCATTAGTGTCACCGAAGCGTTACCAAGAAGAACTGCGACACCGGCCGCAAAACCGGAATCTAAAAAACCACAAAAATCACATCGTCCACCCAAACGCCGCAAATAGATTGCAACCTGACAACAATAAAGGGCGCTCCTCAACGGGAAGCGCCCTTTTTAATTGAGGCAAATCTATTTAACGCGAAGACGCAGAGAGGACCTTTTAGTTGTTTTGGTTATCCACTTTACTCAAGTTAGGCTCGGATTGGTTCTTTACATTTTCTTGATGTAGACAAACACGGACAACAACAAGACAAAATCAAAACCGGCCTCACGCGGAGACGCGGAGAGCGCAGAGAAAGACTGCTCATGGGAAAGTTTTATCGTTTATTTCTTGCTCTGCGCTCTCTGCGTCTCGAGAGAGCAAAGCGAACGGGCGTGAATAAGGTCGTTTGCTTTTCCCGTTCCACGTTTTCAGATGCTTTGCTGGAGCAAAACAGATAACCAGGTTAATTATAAGGGAAAGCTCACTATCCTAACCATTAGGCTTTGCGTCTTCGCGCCTTTGCGTTTGATACGGATTTACCCCTACCCCAGGCAGCAGCCTCCAGCCCCCAATTCCAGCTCAAGACAGGTTCTTTTTGACTCAAGGGAAGAATCTGAACCGTCATCGCAGGTAAGGTCAGAATCGCACAAGTGTGGTTAAACAATGTACTGCCAGGGTTGATGACCAGCGGATTGCCGAGGTGTTCCGCAAAGACTTGATGTGTGTGACCGACAACAAGTACGTCACAGTGGAAATCTCTGAGGCAACACGACCAGGAGTGTTTTTCCTGCTGGATAAGAGCGGCCTTTTCATCCAGCAGCTTGATGCCGTCCATAAACGAGTCCGGTGGGCTTCCGTGGACCATGTAAATCACTTTTCCGGCGGCCTTGAATTCAATCACCGCAGGCAGGTTGCGTAGATACGCAGCAGAAACTCCTTCAAGGTCAATTCCGGAACGTTCAAGACACCAGAGGTCATGATTGCCCATAACAACGCGACAGCGACTGTCGATCAAAGCCTGAACAGTCTCTTCCAGCTGTTTTCCATAGCCGGCAACATCTCCAGCACACAAGATTGTCTCAACACCTTCACTCTCGAAGGTGGCAAGAGCCTCCTGTAAAGGCTGCAATGTTGCGTGAACATCACTGATCAGGCCAATTTTCATACCCCACCCTACCCGTACAAATAGTTTCGTTACGGTGACATTATACTATTTATATTTCAGGGTGCAGGTTAGAGAAGGTGCAGCTATCCACGAAAGGGATTAACGCAGAAGATAGAGTGAGGGGGATTATGTGTAGTAATCGAGACTTGATCTGACTGACAGTGCCTGGTTTTGTCCTACGCCTATGCATACTAAATATCCCTAGTAGGTAATGTAAGAATGAGTTGCAACAGGATTTATAGTAAGCCTACCTGCCAGACAATCAATCTTCTTATAAATCGTGACTTCTGAGAAAAACAATTTCCGATACAGGTGCTGAGTTAACGTTCAGGG
>JAAXQF010000620.1 GCA_012974435.1 Desulfuromonadales bacterium
CTCCCGCAGAAGTGGATTTTTGCCTGTCGGGATACATCCTCCCCGGTGAAACCCGCCCGGAGGGACCTTTCGGCGATCATCTCGGCTATTACAGCCTGGCTCACGATTTCCCGGTGATGAAGGTCTCCCATGTCTTTCATCGTCCTGGCGCGATCTGGCCCTTCACGACCGTGGGACGACCGCCTCAGGAGGATACCACTTTTGGAGCCTTGATCCATGAGATGACCGGAGCCGCTATCCCTGACCTGGTGCCGGGGGTTCGTGCTGTGCATGCTGTCGATGTCGCCGGCGTTCATCCCCTCTTGCTTGCCATCGGCAGCGAGCGTTACCTGCCGTACGTGGAAAATTCCGAACCGCAGGAACTGCTCACCCAGGCTAATGCTTTGCTGGGCCAAGGGCAGCTGTCGCTGGCCAAGTACCTGATGATTGTTAACGAAGCCGACCAGCCGCAGCTCGATATTCACGATATAGATGCGTTCTTGCAGTCCCTTCTGGCACGGATTGACTGGCGGCGGGACCTGCACTTTCAAACCCGCACGACGATCGATACCCTCGATTACTCCGGGGAGGGTCTGAATGCCGGTTCAAAGGTGGTGATGGCCGCTTCCGGGCCGATCCGTCGGATCCTGCCATTGGCAATTCCCAGCAACTTACGTCTTCCTGCTGGCTTTTCCAAGCCGCAGGTTGCTGCGCCGGGACTGTTGGTCGTACAGGGCGAGCCCTGGCAAGGTGAACGTGGAGCTCCGGCAGCTGATCTGACCGCATTTTGTCGCTCTTACACACAAGATGATGAGATCAATGGTTTCCCGATGCTGGTGATTGTCGACGACTCTGAATTCTCTGCCCGTAATCTGCATAACCTGCTCTGGGTCACCTTCACCCGCTCCGCTCCGGCGAGTGATATTGAAGGCATCGAGTCTTTTACCCGGGTTAAACACTGGGGTTGTCATGGCAGCATGGTGATCGATGCCAGACGTAAGACTTTTCATGCGCCACCCCTGGAAGATGATCCTGCCGTTGAAAGACGCGTCGATGAACTCGGTGTCGCCGGTGGTGCCTTGCATGGTCTGATTTGAAAATGGATTAGCTCTTTATACGAAGAGGTCATGACCTCCGTGTGTGTGGAGCACTAAGAATTATAAAGCAAAAAAGGGCAGGCTCGATATCGAGCCTGCCCTTTTCGTTTGTTCCTGAGAGGTTTCTTTAGAGATCGTCTCCCTGCAGGGTTTTTAGAATCTGCGGATTCTTCTCTTCGATGGCCAGCAGAGTATGGCAGGTGTTGCAATCTGCTGAAATCGTTTTGCCGTCCGGACTTTCGTGCATGTCGTCGTGGCAACGGAAGCAGCCGATGTCAAAGTCAGGGCCGTGACTGATGTGGTTGACATACGTCCCCCAGGTTACCTTCATGTCAGGGAACACGTTTTCTGAGTAGGCTTTGACAACACCCTCGATCGCTTTTGCAAGTAACTCAGGTTGGTCAGAAATCAGCTGTGGATACTTCTCTTTGTACCAACTGTTGAGACCGTCAGTGATCGATTGGCGAGCTACCTCGGTAGTTTCGTAATCTGCCGTGATCCATTCAAGAGCCTGTTGTTTAATGTACGGAAGCTCCTGGGGGATGTCTCCTTCGGCAAGCTTGCGATCGAGGGCCTCGTCAGGTTGCAGGTAGATGTGTGACGGACGGTTATGGCAGTCGATGCAATCCATCTCACGCATGTCGCCTTCTGTTCCAGTCCCAGCAAGAAGTTCATCTGCGTCCGAGGTGCGGAAGACGGTTGTCGTACCATCAGCCTTGGTCAGGGTAACTTCCGGGATCACCATGCGGTTATGCTCGGTTGCCCGGTAGGTGATCTTGTTCTCCGGCGCAACGTGCCAGTGAATACCGTGTGAACTCTGTGCCCGGTCACCAGCACTGCCTATCTTCATGAGCAGAACGTCGTGTACTGTGCTGTTCTGCTCGTCAGGCAGGAAACGCTTGGTAACGTTCAGTTTGTCACCGTGGAAAAGTTCGGGGCGATGGCATTCCTCACAGGTATCTCGCGCCGGGCGCAGCCCATGGACGGGTGTTTGAATGGGGGTCGGGTAGGTTGCTGTCGCGACAGCCAGCAACTGGCGCGCACCTGAAATCTTAGATTTAACAAACCAGTCAGCACCAGAACCGATATGGCACTCAACACAGGAAACCCGCGAATGTGGTGAATTCTCGTAGGCGGTGTGTTCAGGCGCCATGACAACATGACAGAACTGACCGCAGAACTGGGTTGACTCCATGTAGTGGTAGGCCCGGTACAAAAACATACTGAAGACGGCAAAGTTAACTGATGTCAGAAGAACAATCAGAAAGACATTCCTGCGCAAGCGGCCGAACATGTCCGGCTCTGTGAAATACCTACGCATGTATTGCAAGGTGAAGAGGTGAACGTCTCTTTCGCCTCGGAAAAAGAAGGCGCCGACAAAAATCATTGCCAGGCCACCTAGAAAGACTGGCCCCAGAGCCAGATATACGGCGGCGCCGAAGTAGGGGTTTTTTATATGCCAGACGGTGTCGGCCAGCATGTACGACAGTAGAAAGGGTGTAGTGACGGTAACGATCATTCCACCGATAAGAGAGATGCGACTGCGACTGATGCCAAGGAAGAAGTCCTTGACCATGTCAAATTGACCCATGGAAAGCTCCTGTTTCTTTTAAGATTGGCGGCAAAAAGGTCTCTAATAAATCCGCCAGGATATTAATAAAAGAGGTTGATCCTCAATAAGTAAAAAAGATTAATTGGAGAGTTTTTATCAAAGAGAGCTAAAAAATACAAGAAAAAAGGCAGGGTTAGCGG
>JAAXQF010000191.1 GCA_012974435.1 Desulfuromonadales bacterium
CGTTGCTATCATAACCAACTGATCGTCCAAAGTGAGGCTGGTGGATACAAACTGCGAGAACAAAGCAATAAAGAAAATAGCCAACTTTGGGTTGAGTAGTGAAATCATCATCCCGTCTCTCGCAGCCTCGGAAAGAGACGCCCTTTCTTTGTCGAGATGTAGTTGTTCTCCCCCCTTTGACCGGATTGCTTTTATTCCCAACCATGCCAGATAAAAAGCCCCAGCGTATGTAATAAACTTGTACAACAGAGGCGACTCTGCAACAAGAATTGCAAGTCCAAAAATCGTTGACATCGCCCATGCAGCAACACCTGCACCATGAAAAAGAGCAACCACCATGCCGTGAGTACGTCCACTGCTAATGGTGTGACGAACTACCACTGCTAGGCTCGGACCGGGTGACATCGCCCCAGCACAGCAAATAGCAACCAGTGAAAACCAGGTTGTTAGAGTCATGTTGCTTCCTTGTATGATTTGATTGTCGACAGTCTAACCTAGGACGCGGTTATACTCAAAAGACTCTATGCCATGGTTAAAGGAAACGCTGGTACGTAGATGGACAAATCATGGATTGGTAGCGCAGGAAGCATAAAGACTTAACCCTGCAATGCAAGAAAGGCCACCAAGGATCGAACCCAGATGGCCAAAAATTTGTCTTCCTAAATGCCTCTATTAACAAGAAGCCGTTTTCTTCTCGGAAGTGGTGATTTACCAGACAGTTCCGTGTAACTCCAGAGTGTCTAGCAGTCTAGGGTTTACGTTGCATTTTGCCGAGAACTCTTCCAGTACGCGAATAGAGGTTTTATCCCCATGATTGCCAATACCGCAGTCGCAACGGCAAAGCCAAGCAGCGTCCCCAAAACCACACCGTATACCGGATAGATCAAGGATACGGTCAAAGCGTAGGCGATGACTGACCAGAGACCGTACGGGAAATTTTCGAGTATGGTCCGCGCTGTCTCGGGGCCGTACTCCCGGTGAAGCAAAAGCACCAACGGGTAAAGGGCAACGGGGAAAGCCGAGAAGAGACCTGCCCAGACCGGACCAACGATATCGGCGAACGCTGTCACAGCAAGAACGAGTGTCGCCGTAAAAATCAATCGTCCTGCAACCAGACGGGTTGACCACCCTTTGGACGCGGTCACCTGCTTGCCCCTCTTGCCACGAAGCAAGATGCAGAACAAGGTCGTGGCGATGATGGCTATGATCAGGGCGGTCAGTCTGGTCGGATTCATCTGGCTGACCATGAAGGCGGGTAGCAGGTATCCAGCCAGAGCCAGAACCGAGGTTACAACAAGTGATGCGGTTTTCTGCGAAGCACGGTAATAAGTGTAGGCAAAGCACTGCGATGCAAGCAGTCCGCAGAGGTTGAATACCGCCGCGTCGGCTGCGAATTGAGCACCGTATTCTAGACCGTAAAAATGCAGAATTATGGCAGTGCCAATTGGGTAGCCGGAGAGAAGGCCAGCCAGCCTGACACTGACCTTCTCGGCAACAAATGAAAGTCCGAGAACAGCTAGCATGGTAATGCAGATTTTATAGAGTAGTAATGCAGTCATGGAAGTATCTCTAATCAGGTAAAAATACGGTTTTGAAACTTAGCATAGCCTTAGACCTCTCCGAAGAGTAAAGGTCAATCGGTATTGATTCTCGGGACTATAGTTCACCGATCTATATCGACTCAACACCTAAAACGCATAAAAGGGTCAGCAATGAAGTTGACCCTTTATCTTTATGACTCCCTGATCTGGGTAGCACTTTACAGAAAAATATATTTCTATTTATCTTTACATCGTTGTGAGGGGTTGAAATTAGCTAAAAAGTGAAATTCTTACTGACCCTGATAAATAAAAAAACGGAGACAACTCCCGCTGCTGAACTCAATCTGATCTTACAATAGATGTAAGATCAAATTTGACCTACTACAGATTATGCATCTTGGAACGAGCTAGAAATTATCTCCAGAAAGGACTAAGACCTCGAAAATAGAATGATTAAACGATGAGGCAGGTTACTCTCGTCCAGGTAGTGAAACACCGCAACTGCCATCACAATAAGGCTCATCCCCTGTCAGACCGCAACCACATATAAAAACTTTCTGACGCCGCTTGATCTTAAATTCAACTGGCGTGTTGTCGCTACCACTGTGAGATTCATCACAAAAAGGTAGGTTCTGAGACTTTCCACATTTGCACCGGTAGTAAGTGCCCGGTTCAAGCGTCATGCCGATCGGCATTCCAGCATCATCGTTATTCATAAAAACCTCGGTAGCAAGAGGAGCGTGGCGCGTAGCGCGCGGCGCGGTAAAAACACAAACATCAAGTCATCGTTAAAAAATCAACCATGGTAATCAAGTAACAGTTTAATATCCTTTTATAACTGGTTCTCTCGCCACGCGCCACCCGTTACGGTTCCACAAACCAATCATAAATAAATTTACCAACTACACCAAGAACCACAAGCTCAACGAAAGTTATTGCAACCATGACCCAGACTTTGCGTTTGCCGCCCTTGAGTCCTTTTTGCAGGAACTCGGGCATGAACTTGCTAAAGTCCTCACCCATATTCTCCCAGGCTTCCGTAAAAACACTGTCCTGTTTTTTTGATGCAGGCCGATTTTGAGATTGAGGCTTATTGGCAGGGGCTTTCTTTTTGACCTTCTTCTGTTTGCTCATTCTATTTCCAGACAGGTTAAACATGCATGAGAGTGAAAGTGTTTGGCTCGTAACAAAAAACCGCGTTGTCAGACTTCATGACAACGCGGTTAAGGTTATTCGTTAACGATGACTCTTGCAACCATTAATACAGCTGCAATTTAATCTCTACCAACTTCGGACCCTACCAGAATCTATATGTACGAAACCTGACTTCGCGTAATAACCTACTCCGCCCATACTCAGATCGAGGGCTGCTTTACGAACGGTTTTGAGGGGAACACCCGGCAGCCGTAAATCAACAGCCTTGCCTTGCATATGATAGCTGTTTTTGGCGACGCCATTGGAGTTATTACGAAGAGAACGATTGGTTTGTGGTGAACGGTAACCGGAAATAATTTCAAAGGGTTGCTTTGCGTCAACCTTGCGGGAGATGGCAGCCATCAGGTCGAGGGTCATCGGGTCAATCGGATGGACCTGATTGGTGCGATGATCACGCAGCACATGATTCAGGTTTTCCAGGGCATCGTGGATGTAGTTGCCCTTTTCCCAGTAAACAACCTCTTTCAGACGCTCCCCGGTGTGTGTGTTGAGAAGGCTCAAACTGCGCTCTTGTACACCGGTTAAGGACAACTGCGCCAAGGCCTGAACAGGAGCCAGACAAACAAGAGAACCGAGCACACCAGCCGTGAGAATCTGGCGACGTGTCAATCCTGGAAGAGTTTCAATAAAGTTTTTATCTTGCGCCATGATACGTATAAACCTTGAAGTTATAAATATAGAGATGCGTTAGTTTCACGTTCATGCATAGCAAGGGCTATTCCAAACACACGGGGAAAATCGATCCAACAGGATCATTTTAAGAGGGGCCCCCAAAAGAAACCAACAAATACGGCAGGTTAGATCAACGAAATGGCCTGACAATAAAACATCAACAGGCATGGGAGGAGTTGGAGGGTTCGTTAAAGCACACTGCCAAGTAACACATTTGTGTCACCCAGCAGTGTCATATCACAGACTTGATCAGCGGTGCAAGTTATTGTTTGTTAACGATAAAGCTTCAATCAGGAGAGTTCAAAAGCAATTTTCAATACAACCTGATACTCAGAAACCTTGCCGTCGTCATCGATATGGCCTCGCATTTCCTGAACCTCAAACCAGGAGAGTTTTTCCAAAGATTCCTTGGCACGATCCACGGCCCCCTGAATAGCACCTTCAACGCTTTCAGTCGAAGTACCGATGATTTCCACTTTTTTATAAATTCGTGATTCGCCGTAACTCATATAAGACCTCCGTTAAGTGCTAAAGATAAAAACAACTTTATTGCGGCAGGATTAATAATAACAGAGAGCTTGAGAAAGGCGAGCTATAGGGTTTGCATGAACCGGAGGGATTGCGTATTTCGACTACTGAAGAGGGTCTGTTTCTCTCCCCTACTCTTTACGACCGTACTTCTCACGATGCACCTGATCAAAAGGTAGTGCTTCTGCAGGATGCCCGGGTTTCTCTTCGGCGGCGTAGCCAATACCGATAACGCATTCAACAGCATGGGAAGCAGGTAGCGCCAAAAGCTCTTTGATGTAGTCTTCAGCGCTGTATTTTTCATTGTGGGGGCGTAAACGGATTTGAGCCCAGCAACTGCCGAGCTCGAGTTCTTCGGCGGCCATTTGCACCATCATGGCAGCAATCGAACAGTCTTCTGTCCAGACGTCACTTTTCGTCGTGTCAGCGGCAAAAACAATCGCCAAAGGAGCCTTTCCGACAAAGCCAGAGCCATGAACCTTGGCCTTACCGAGTAGCTCAAGCATTTCTGGATCGGTAACGATGATGAATTCCCAAGGGTTGTTGCCTCGTGAAGTCGGTGTGCGAACAGCAGCCTCTATAAGCGCATCAATCTTTTCAGATTCTATCGCCTGTTTTGTGAACTGACGAATACTGCGACGTTTTCTTAGTAAATCCAGGAGGGTGGTCGTCATAATCAGTTCTTTTCCAGATAGGCTTTGACGATATCTACCGAGTCCATATCGATTGATTGAAATTCTATACCAAAGCCTTGTGCCAGGCCCATGTTTTCCCGGGGGAAGCCCTGGTTCACCCAGGCAATCCGCCCTGCGACTTCGATCTTTTTGGAGCTTATAGTTGGCAGCAAAAAGGAGGCTATAACGTGTTTGTTTGGGGGGATTTCGTCGCGAAACTCCAAATAGATACCGTGCAGACTAATATCGACACCGCGACTCTGATAGGCCGCACCATTGATCTCAAAATCAATAGTCATCTGGCAAGGGACGCGACGCTCACGACGTTCGATGTTGAAGAGATGACAATGGCCAAGGGTGAGGAATTCTTCTCGACCAAAAGGTTTGGCCAGATAACCGTCGCAACCAGAGGCTTCGACTTCCTTTATCGTCGCGTCACGATCAGGGGTGAAAACCAACAAGACCGAGATCTTCTTCAACTGCGGATGAGCTTTAATTTTCTTACAGACTTCAATGCCGTTCATTCCAGGCATTCCAACGTCCATATAGATAAGGTCTGGCCACTCACGCATAGCGACATTAATCGCTTCTTCGCCATCTGAGGCCGTAATGATAGTCGCCGGTGTACGCTTGAAATAGTCGCACATAACATCTCGAAAAAAATCGACATCATCAACCAGAAGAATCTTCAGGTTGTTCTGGGTCATCTTAACTACCTCCGGGTAGAAATAAGCAAACTCACAAAATCATAGTTACAATCAAAAAAAATCATGTTTTTACTCTTCGAGGAGAAGCTTTAACTTGGCAATTTTATTATCAACCGCTTCATGTAAATTGTCTTCGCCGAACATATAGGTCAACTGGCCAACCATAAGGAACACATCAGCGAGTTCGTCAACGACAACATTCTGCTCCACCTTGCCTCGGGCAAAATGCTGCAGAGTGGCAATCAATTCGGCGCACTCTTCAATCATTTGATCGTATTGGGCTTCTTCTCCCCACTTGTCGATCGTTTTCATATAGATATCGCGATAGCGCATCATAATCTAAAGGGCCTTCCGGAGCATTGATCCGTGAGTTAAAAAGTGTAGTTATCCTTGAGCAACAATGCATTTTTTGCATTGTCATCAAGCCACAATTTGTTTGATCGTTGATAAAGACTAACAGGAAAAGCAATAGAAAAGAAATCCAAAAAAGCACTCCATTACGAGGCCGCAAGCAAATAATGATGAGGCTCAATGTGAAGCAACCAAAGAGTCTCACAAGGCAGCGTCAATAGTCAGCGTTAAGGTACTGTTTGTTCGTCACTTTCAGGCATTGCCTCACATGCTTCCATTGTCTCCAGACAGACACCTTTGATCATGTCATAAGAGAGGCAAAACCCTTCAACGACTTCTTTCTCTTCTCGCTTGCATTTTGAGGTGTCAAAATTGATGAGATCCATAAAGGCCTCCAGAATAAGGTTATGGCCACAAATCTATTCTCACACTTAACTTCAGTTAAAGAGCAAGCGTTATGCCATTTCCTCAAGATCAAGGCCATGATAGAATCCCTACAACGTAGAAATAGGTGTAATTCATTCTCGACATTTCTAACTAAAGGATGATTCCATGGTTAAGTACCTGCTCTTGCTAACCTCGATCGGCCTCTTCAGTTGTGCGTCACAAACAGCCTACACTTGGCAGGACATGCATGAACCACCTCGGGAAGAGTCAAACATGGACCTCGAAGAGTGCCGAGCTTATGCTGCCCGACAATACAAGCCAGGCACACCAGCAGGAGAGCCCTACCTCAGAGACAGCCATACGCAAGATGATTTTATGGCAGAGAACAAGATGGGCGAATGGAGACCTGACCGTAACCCCACAGCTACAATCAACATCAACTCAGAGCCGATTCATGATGTCCCCACCGAATACACCGGTTACCCGGGAGCGCTCGACTATTACCCTGAATATCTGGACGATATTCTGGAGAAGTGCATGTCTGATAGAGGCTGGGAATATCGACCTGAGACCGGAGAAAGTGATCAGTAATCAGTGGTTGAGGAATGATGTAAAAGACGCCCTGAGAAGAGAGCCGAATATAAAATACAAAAAAACCCACACAATTAAAGTGTAGGTCGACAAATCAGGAGAGAGGAAAAAGGCCAGATATCAGTGGGTCACCATTCTGCGATTTGGACCGGAATAAGGCCCATCAGTACACATAATTTTACTGGTTCTGACCGCATCAACCCCGACAGTTGCCCAACCACCTGACCTTTTGAACTTATGTACACGATGACTCTCCAACAAGACGTTAAGCACGCGGGGGGTAAAGTGGTGATAAGTGCCGTCTTTGAGAATAACATCGATGTACGGACGCTCTGTCTTGCTAAGAAATACATGTTCAAGCATTACACACCTCCACGTTATCCTACTTGATATAATTAATACCACATTTTAGCTCCAACGCAAAATAAAACAGTCTGTTTTTCAGTAAATTACCGAGATTATTAAGGATTTTCCAGCGACTAGAAAAACATCTAGAAAAATCGCAAACAGGTTAAGAGTGCTGCAACAACCAAACCTGCAAGAAGTGACCACAATCCATTGCGAATCCAGAAATATTTTCGGGTCAATCTATGCTTGCCAAGATAGTAAATCTCTCGAAGGTACGCATCGTACAATTTCTCTTTGTCGGCCAGAGTTTCTTTAAAAGCGGTTTTGAACTCCTCTTCGCTTACCTGTTCAAAAGACCTGAAATAAAAAAGGTTGAGAACGCCTTTAACATGTAAAACGGGGATAATGGCAAAGATGGAAAAGAGAATCGCCATCCCCCCTGTCGCCATCAGGATCGCAAAAATCTGCAAACCGAGCTTGTCGTACTGAGTCACCGATATCGTCAACATCAACGAAGCTGTGGTCATAATCATCGAGGCTTTTTGATCAGCCATTTGATTTAAGGTCATGTGCTTAGACAGGTTGGCGCGTAAGGCATTGCTGGCCATCAAGCGCGGCAGGATGGCTTCTTCTTTAATAGACTGGTCCATTCTGGAACTCCTTAAAAACAATGAAAACCGAAGCTGAGCTAATGAATCTTACGTGACAAGTTGTCTTTGAGACGAAGATCAACCTTTGACAACCAGGGCGTAAGAGTCGTCGATCATCGAACAAACTTCACTTTCGGGAATTGAACCATCAAGGATGACGGTGTTCCAGTGCTTCTTATTCATGTGGTAGCCGGGGATAATTGACGAGTAGTGTGCACGCAAGAACTCGGCCTTAACCGGATCGCACTTGAGGTTGATGCGCACCGGCACTTCGGTGATATTGGTAAGGGCAAACATCTTGCCGCCCACCTTAATCACCAGTGTGACGCTGTCAAAAGGGAAATCCTCAACGGCTCCGGGCTTTCCCAACAGATAACTGCGCAAGGCGTCGAAATCCATCATATTCCTTATTTTTGGGGACACACAAATTGTGTGTCCCCAAATCCTAGCGTTGTGTAACCAACCGCGCCTTAGTAACTCCTGCCTTAACATCTGAGATCTTAGGGTTTGGACCAATTCCGGTGTTGACCATAGCCTTCTTGCCTGGGCCAATATCCCCCCTGATCTTGTATTGCGCTTGCTGCCTACGACCGCTGGCATCAACAAACTCAATGGCGACAATGACCTCGGTAACGGATTCGGTGGTGGAGTTATCAACTTGGGCAACCAAGTATTTTTCACTGTCAAGACCGAGACGTACAGGGAGGTAATTTTGCGGATTGTCCTGCAGGTCCAGACGAATCAGAGAGGCCATGGCCTCCTTTCCGACAGGAGTTTTTGAGCCAGCAGCGTTGCGATAAAAAGCCTTTGCTTCCTGGTGATTGCCTCTGGCTTGTGAGATGTCGCCCAGAGCTTTCATTGCAGGAGCAGTTGGCAAGCGCTTCACGCTCTGCTCGAGATCATTGTAGGCCTTGTCACGATAGCCCAGCTTCTCGTTGGCCAACCCCCGCTGCAGGTAGAAGAGGAAGAAATCATTGTTACGCTGCAACGCACGATCGTAGTTGATCACAGCGTCCTGATAGCGATTCTGCTTAAAACGAACATCACCACGCAAAGAATGGAACAGAGGCTCGCGAGGTTCCATGGCAAGAGCTTTTTGTGCGTTTGACATGGCTATGTCGGTCTTGCCGGCCTTGAGAGCCTTACGACCGGCATCAAGATGATCGTAAGCTGCTTTATTCTTGAGTAGAGAGGCAATCTTGGCTCGATATCGTTCCCGCCCGACCTCACCACCGGGAGGGAATTCTTTCAGTGTCCTGCGGTTGGCCTCCACTCGTGCCCTGGAGGGGGGATGGCTGGAGAACAAGCCCTCTAACCAGCTACTGTTTTTACCCTCGGCCAACCTGACAAAGGTTTCCTGCAAGGTGACGGCAGCCGTCGGATCATATCCGGCGCGAACCATGTATTTCATACCGTAATAATCAGATTCGCTCTCGGCATCCCGGCCATATTTCTGGTTAACCAAGTTGGCGGCAAGACCAGCCCCACCAACGACATAATCTGAATAATCAGTCCCGCCAACAGCCAACCCGGCAGCCATCACAGCTCCTTGCATCAGCATGCCCCGCTCCATTCCTTCGGCGCTGTGACGAGCGGCAGCATGCACAATCTCATGACTAAGAACAGCGGCTAACTCTGCTTCACTTTGCAGTTCAACAAGCAAACCACGATTGATCGCGATCTTGCCACCCGGCAAGGCCCAGGCGTTGGGCGTAGAATCATTGATGACCTTGAATTCGTAAGGGAGTTTTCGATCACTGAATGCGGCAATCCGATTACCGACGCTGCTTACGTACGCAGCGATCTGTGGATCAGTCAGATAATCACCACCCTGCATCTGACGACTCGGTGCGTATTGCTCCGCGCCAATCTTCAGTTCAGCTTCCTGCGAGACAAAGTTGAATTCTTTCTCCCCGGTGACCGGGTTAATGGCGCAACCAAACATGATGATGGAGAGCAATAAGAGATAAGGGAGAAGTTTTGCAAACATGACTGGATCCTTTAAGGTAATAGTGAACTTAAGATTATCACGACTCATTTTAACATTCAAAAGCGATGATTGTTTAAATTATGACAGACAAAGGCAAAATCTGCCTCACGCCCGTTCGCTATGCTCACTTGAGACGCAGAGATCGCAGAGTAAGTCAAAATCTAGAAAACCAGGAGGTGATGGGGCACATAACAGGCCGTAGACTCAACAAGAGATAAACAGCATTGCTTACGTAAGAAAAAGGGCCACAATCTTTAGATTGTAGCCCTTGATTCAAACTATTATGAGACAGCTTGAGGTTCCACCAGCTTTATACTTATTACCCTTCCTTACCAGGGATTTCCCTTGGGTCTGTCATGTTCTCCGGACTCAGCATTTCGTCGAGCTGCTCTTTTGAAAGCAAGCCTTTTTCAAGGACCAGAGTGTAGACGCTACCGCCTGTCTTGAGCGCCTCCTTGGCAATCGACGCCGATTGTTCGTAACCGATAACGGGGACCAGTGCGGTGACCAGACCAATACTGTTCTCCACGTAGCTACGACAGATGTCACGGTTCGCCTCAATTCCCACGATACAGCGTGAGGCAAGGGTTACACAGGCATTCTTCAAAATCATCATGCCGTGTAACAGGTCGAAGGCGATGATCGGCTCAGCCATGCATAATTCCAACTCACTCGCTTCGGCCGCCATGGAAACAACGGCATCATAACCCATCACCTGATAACAGATCTGGTTGACCAACTCCGGGATGACCGGATTAACCTTGCCGGGCATGATTGAGGAACCGGGCTGCATCGCCGGCAGGTTGATCTCATTGAGGCCGCAGCGTGGGCCGGAGGAAAGCCAGCGCAGATCGTTGCAGATTTTTGATATTTGTACCGCGGCTCTCTTCAGAGTTGCTGACATCTGGACAAAGGTTCCGGCATTTTGCGTCGCTTCCACCAGATTTTCAGCACGACGCAGTTCAAAGCCGCTGACTTCGGAAAGTTTTTCGGTTACCAGGTTGGCATACCCGGGCGGACTGTTGATACCAGTGCCGATGGCTGTTGCCCCCATATTGATCGCGAGGAACTCGTGAGAGGTTCTTTCTATAGCACTCATCGCACTGCCAACCATCACGGCATAGGCGCTGAATTCCTGGCCGAGAGTCATTGGGACCGCATCCTGGTTTTCGGTCCTACCCATCTTCAGCACGTCACTGAATTCCTCGGCCTTCATCTCCAGAGACTTCTTCAGCTCCTTCATCCCTCTGGCAAGGTCACGATTTGACAACAGGACAGCAAGTTTGATCGAGGTTGGGTATGCGTCATTGGTTGACTGGGAGCAGTTGACATGGTCATTGGGATGCAGATGTTCATATTCGCCTTTGTTAAAGCCCATAAGCTCCAGACCACGATTGGCGATGACTTCATTGGCATTCATATTGGTAGAGGTACCTGCCCCACCTTGAAACATATCCACGGCAAAATGATCCCGCAGTTTACCATCCAGTATTTCGTCACATGCGGCGCAAATCGCATTGGCTTTTGCCTCATCAAGAACTCCCAGTTGATGGTTGGTCAGTGCTGCGGCTTTCTTCGTCAAGGCCAAGCCTTCGACCATGTGCTCGAAGTTGCTGACGAAAATTCCCGAAATTGCAAAATTCTCCATGGCACGCTTGGTCTGCACACCGTAGTATGCAAAAGACGGTATTTCCCGTTGGCCCAATGAATCGTGCTCCAGACGAAAACCGCTCTCATCTTGTGCTTCATGGTCTTCTCGGTAGAGCTGGTCAGAAATGACCCGCAAGCGCTTGTTGATGTTGACCGCAACTCGGGAGAGGATCCGGTAGAAAATATCAGGAGAGGATTCACGATAGGCTTCGATCTTTTCCTTGGAGATCTGCCAGACGGTTGCCCCCTGACGCGTGAATGCACCACTACTGAGCTTTCGAGGCTTGTCCGATGATTTGTTCTGTCTGGATCATGATAAAGCTCCTCTGTTATGGAGATGGTGTTAAAGAAGAATACCGCCGAAGATAAATGCGAGAATAACAGCTGAAGTAATGGTCACAACCCCCGGGATGATGAAGGGGTGGTCAAAGACATATTTCCCAATCCTTGTCGATCCGGTGTCGTCAAACTCAACGGCGGCCAGAAGGGTCGGATAGGTCGGCAGCACGAACAGGGCGCTGACAGCGGCAAAAGAGGCAACGGCAGCAATAGGGCTGACACCGAGAGCTAGTGCCGCCGGCATCAGTGCTTTAGTGGTTGCCGCTTGCGAGTAGAGCAGCATAGAAGCAAAAAAGAGGACCACGGCCAGCAGCCAGGGCTTCGATTCAAGCAGATTACCTGCAACAACATTGATCTCCTCGAGATGGGCGGTAACAAATGTTGTACCCGATTTAAAAGTAGCAGCGTTGAGAATATTTTTAGCTTCGACTTTACAGAACAGGGTGATCAGAGATGCGGCGGAAAGCATGAAGGTGATGATCGCATGGTCCCTGCCAATGATCGGCTCCTTTATGAGGCCGACAGTCGGACTGATAGCCGTTGCATAAAAAAGGACACAGATGATGCCAAAGCCGAAAATCAGTACAGACCTTTTCGCTTCAGCCGGGAGTACTTTTTCCTCAGCATTATCATCTTTAGCTTCTAACGAAACCTGACCTTTAGCCAGACGCTCCTGGTAGTAGGGATCATCCTTTAACTCCTTACCCAAAAAATTCGTTACAAAGGCACCTATCATGACTGCAATGAAACTGCTGGGGATTGCGACAGAAAGTAATTGGAGGTAATCGACACCAAACTTTTCCAAGGCACCGGAAAAAAAGATTACGGCCGCAGAGAGCGGCGAGGCAGTGATGGCGATCTGGGAGGCAACCGTGGCAATAGCCAACGGACGAGAAGGCCTTATACCCTCTCGTTTAGCAACCTCGGCAATCACCGGCAAGGTTGAAAATGCGGTGAGGCCCGTGCCGGCAAACATGGTCATTGAGTAGGTTACGATCGGGGCGATAAAGGTAATGTATTGCGGTTTGCTCTTTAAGACCTTCGTAGCAATCTGTACCAGGTAGTCGAGCCCGCCGGCTTCCTGCATGGCAGCTATGGCTGCAATGACACCCATGATGATGAGGATGACGTCTACCGGGATGGAGCCAGGTTTAACACCGAACCCTAAACCGAGGACTAAAACACCGAAACCACCGGCAAAACCGATACCAATGCTGCCCATACGTGCACCGAGCCAGATAAAGAACAACACGACCAGCAACTCAACGATCCACATATTTGTCTCCTATTTATTAATTGTCAGGCAATTATCAGCTGTTAGTTCCGTGTCCTTCCTCAAGGAATCTGGTAGCGACCATGCAGATCCAAAGCTTGCCCTGTCACTGTTGTCTTGTTGCCATCTTTCTGGAATGTGACCGAAGACCAGATGAACGATAAGTCTCCGCTGATCCCTTTTAACTGTTCACTGCCTCCAATAATTGAACCACGGACCGGGACGTCTTGTTTTATCTGGTCAGTTTGCAGCGTGATATAGATTTTCGGCCCATCAAGATCGTGCCAGACACACCGAGCGACAGACCCGGTTTCTGAATCTGACATGCCGACACACTCTGACCAGTAGTCTTTCTTTTTGCCGATCGTGGTCTGCAGATTCACATGTCCAGAGAGTGTAAAAGTGTAGACATCTCGCTCTTCAGCAAAAGGGAATATCTCCCGTGTGCCATTCGCGATCCAGGTTCCGGTAAACTCCCCGGATTCTTCAGCAAGGCTTGAGAGCGGCAAACTTGCCAATAGGAAAAGTACACTCAGAGTAACGATCACACTCCGCCAAATTTTCACTAAACGATTGCCGTTCATCTTTACCCCCTTTTCATGTGGATTTAAGAAAAACAATACCATTGTAATTTGTTAATTCAACTATGATGACGCTACTTTATAAAAGTTTTGGGGGATTTAGAAGAATCGAGGTGTTCAATTGGTTGTGACGTTTAATAGAGGAAAAAGAGACTTATCCTTTTTACAGAACGCTGTGAAGTGATCTGCAGAACAAAAGCACCGAACAAATAGAAAGCGGAGACAAATATCGTATGTGTCCCAGGCTGCTGACAAAGTTTAGTCTTGCTCCTATGGTTGGAGATGAAAAGAGGAGAACAGGTTGTTAATCAGTTGCTCTGTTTGTTTACATGTTTCTGACTTTGATCTTGATTGCCATCTTCCCGTTGAGTGGCGCCGAACAGAATGAAATTAATCCGAAAAACGAAGAAAAACTGTCTGAGCGAT
>JAAXQF010000619.1 GCA_012974435.1 Desulfuromonadales bacterium
CAGTAGAACTGAGAGAGGAACTCAGCCAGCAGCTCATCTTCATCCTGCTGCCAGTTGAGATTATAGTTACGTCGGGCGGTCAGCTTGCCTTGACGATAGAAAAGGACAACAACTTCAACTTCGCCACCCTGACGGAAGATGCCGACCACATCCTGATCGATGGCTTCGTAGCGGACAGACTTCTGCTGTTCGACCGTTTTATCGATCGCTCTGATCTGGTCACGCAGCGATGCCGCTTCCTCGTAACGTTGCTCACTCGCGGCAAGAGACATGCGCTGACGCAACAGTTCAACGACCTCTCCCTGACGCCCCTCAAGAAGAGCCAGGACACCGGCAACGAGCTTTCCATAGGCCTCAGAAGATATATGACCATGGCAGGGTGCGCTGCACTGGCCAATCTGATGAAAGAGACAAGGCCGACCGCGCTGCCGGCACTTGGCCGGCGGGTAATGGCGCAACGGGAAGATGCGGTAAATTTCCTTGAGCGTCTGACGTAAAGCCGATGAAGAGGCAAAGGGTCCGAAATAACGGGCGCCGTCCTGACGAACCTGTCGGACAACTTCCAGCATCGGAAATTCATCACGTAAATCGATGCGCAGCGAAACAAAGGTCTTGTCGTCACGCAGATGAATGTTGTAGCGCGGGCGATGCTTTTTAATCAGGGTGTTTTCGAGGATCAGAGCTTCTTTTTCGGTGTCGGTAACAATCGTTTCAATGGTTGCGGCCCGCTCCATCAAAAACTTGATCTGCGGCCGGGTATCTCGTTCAGCCTGCATGTAACTACGCAGGCGTGCACGCAGGTTTTTTGCCTTGCCGACATAGAGAATCACACCGGCATCATCCTTCATCAGGTAAACGCCGGCAGAGATCGGCTGTCTGCGCAGGTCAAAAGTTGTCACAGAAGCTCCTTGCAACTAGCTAAACAATCGATTATCTTGAAGATAAGCAGATTTTGGGTCGCTTTTTCATCTTCGTATTTTCAAAGTATCAATGCTCTATAAGAGGTGTCAACCAACGGCTCTTTGTGGAGGGAATTTTATATGTTTCGATCCTCTCT
Organism: Desulfuromonadales bacterium; assembly: GCA_012974435.1. Classification (GTDB taxonomy): domain Bacteria; phylum Desulfobacterota; class Desulfuromonadia; order Desulfuromonadales; family BM103; genus M0040. Next base: position 1,058 of record JAAXQF010000619.1, read on the forward strand.
CGTGGTTCTGTCTTTTCTCATTCTGACCACACCAACAATTCTCTTTGCCAATGACAATCTGGCCGTCCTTGAAAAGGTCGTTGCAGCAAACGCTCTCACACAACCAGAGCTGCAGAACTACCTGGTCACCGTGGAGACGTCACGAATTGAGGAGATGATGTCCAGCATGACCGCCGGCATGCCGGCAGACGTCAAACCGCCGACGCCCCCTGTCATCGTCAAGTTCTGGCAGCGCAACGGAGAAGGTCTCGTCTTTGCGAAAAAAGAGACTCTCACCCCATATGTCGAAAAGATGGTCAACCGTCTCTCCGCCAACCTGGCGATTGAGCTACATGAGATGATCCTGCCAGCAGATCAAGCAGAGGAACGCCAGACACTGATCAAAAACGCCAAGCTCAAGTCCAGCGAAGTCTCCCTGGCCGAGCAATTGATTCACCGCCTGGAAATCACATTCAACAAACCGACAGATCTGCACGGAGCCTTTTATGTCAGCGGCATGCGTTTGCCGCAAAAACAGATCAACACGCTGACCTTTGACATTGACACCCGGACAAGCACCGTCAACGAGATAAGTCTCACTGTCGAGGGTGGCTTGCAGTTGACCGTTGAAATACGTTATCTCGAAGTGACCGGGGGACACATCCCCGAGCGCTTCCAGATCACCAGCCCGGACGGCAAAGTAGAAGATATTTTTGAAGCAACTCTCGCAGAGGTCGATAGCTTTGTCCTGCCGACAAGTATGCTGCGCATGATCAACCGTCCTGAACTACAGGAGACGCTGGAAATATTTTTCAAGGACTACCAGCTCAATCAACCGATCCCCGAGGACATCCAGACCCGTCTCAAAGGCCAATAACAGGAGAAACCGATGGATCCCCTCTGGACCAATATTTTCCACAAGAAACTGGACGAAGAATCACTGGCCTACTTCCTCAAGCACCGGCCGATCTTCTCGGAGCTCTCGCCGCGGTCATTAGCAACCCTCGAAAACATTGTTCACGTACGCAACTACAAGGCCAACGAAACCGTATTCGAAGAGAATGATCCTGGTTCCGGTATGTACATGATCCGCAGCGGCATGGTGAAGATTTACGCCAGGGAGCAGAATGGCGTGGAAGGAGAGTTGGCAAGGCTTGGGCCCGGCGATTTTTTTGGTGAAACCACCCTGACGGCTCCTGCACCGCGGACAGCATCAGCCAGAACGCTTGAGAATACCGAACTGGTCGGATTGTTTCGCGCCGACATCCTGGAGCTGGCGGAAAGAAAACCCGCCATCTCAAGCAGTATCTTTCTCGGCTTGACTCGCGTCGTCAGCGAGCGCCTGCAGGCGGCAAGCCTGGAGATTCGGCGCTTGCAGAATCAACTGGGGGAAGCTATTTCTCCTGAAAATGTCGAGACATGAGCAGCGTCGGTCAGAATTCTCGCGGCTGGACTCGTGGCCAGGTGGCTTTGGCCTTCCTGATTCTCAGCGCAGCGATCGCCTGCGGTCTGGCGGTCTATTCATCGGCTTCATCACTGACCGGTCTTTCCCGGGCGGCCTTTTCTGTTCTTTTTCTGCCACTCCTCTTATCGCTGGTGCTCTCTTTTCTCCTCGACCCTCTGGTCAACCAGATGGAAAGGCTCTGTACTCGCACCGGCAGCATATTCATTGTTTATATTCTGACCCTGGGACTGCTCTTTCTGGCCGCCCTCTGGCTGACTCCACACTGGCAGGAATTCTGGAGTAACATGCGGACCGATTTCCCGCGCTATACTGCGCAGG
>JAAXQF010000469.1 GCA_012974435.1 Desulfuromonadales bacterium
AACTTATACCTCGCGCTTCTCGTATTGACGTTTCACAAACAGCTTAAAATGCTCTATATTGCTAAAATTATTTGATTTTTAGGGAGGGTGTTATGGGTTGCAGAAGAGGGGATATCTTTAAAAATTGATGACCCTCTGAGACGGCAAGTGCAGGCCTGGCGGTTTTTTTGTTAATGGGAGGGCGGCGTCGGTGTCACTTGAATCACATTCGCAGATGTTTGCTCGTCTCAGGCGTGCCCCCAATGCTGTTTTTCCTGAACTCTCTAAGGGCAAAGCTCCGCATAAACCATTGTTGCTGCTAGCAGTCATAGATCTGGTTCGGCAAGGGGTGGTTTCTTCACCGCTCATCGATATCACCGGCGATTTGGTCGAACTCAACGACCTGTTTAATAACTACTGGCGCCGAGTTGTTCCCCTTGGTCATTCCAGCAGCATCGCTTTTCCGTTTTCGCGCCTCAATGGGGAACCCTTCTGGACGCTTCTTTCCTGTGATGGTCAAGAAGTGGATGCCCGACAATTGAACATTAAGAGCGTTTCGCAGCTTCGTAACCAGGCCTGTGCCGCGCGGATCGATCCTGAACTATTTGCATTGATGGCCGATGCCACAGGGTGTCAGGCGTTACGGCAGGTTCTTCTGGAATCTCATTTCTCAGCTGAGGGGCAGCAGGTTTTAGCCGAGCAGATTGCGCTCAATGATCAGGCTTATTGCTACAGCCAGACGCTATACGCGCAAGCGCACCTACCGATGGTGAAAGAGGTCGTTGAGGGTGAACTGTACAAACCGGCAGTCCGTGATCAAGGTTTCCGCCGGATTGTCGTTAAAACCTATGACCACCGCTGTGCCCTGTGCGGACTGCGCATCGTCACACCAGAAGGGCATACCGCTGTCGATGCCGCGCATATTGTGCCTTGGAGTGCGAGCCAGAACGATGATATCCGCAATGGCATGGCCTTGTGCAAACTTTGCCATTGGGCGTTTGACGAGGGGATGCTTGGCGTGTCGCAGGAGTACAAGGTTATCGCTTCTCGCCAAATCGGAGTTACCCCGAACGTGCCGGGCATACTGCAGACCCTGCCGGGGCGAAACATTCTTTCTCCGGCTGAGAGTGAACTTTGGCCAGCACAGAAGTATCTTGCACAACACCGCAGAGATTTCAGGCTGAATGCTTGAGTTGATGGCAGGAGAAATGTGAGTGACGAAAAGTCTATGGCACTGACTCCCGGTTGGACATGACAACTGTCGAAAACAAATCTGTCCCCTTTTTTCTCAAGCCCCATTGTCTTTTAAAGATGGAAAACCAAGATTGTATTCATTGAAGGATTCCAGCTGTGAAAAGTTTCCTCAAGAAAAATGGTGGGCAATGAAAAACCTTCAAGTGTCTTGTGCCATCATTGAACAGACCGGATTGGTACTCGTCGCGCAACGAAGTGAGACAATGAGTATGCCACTCAAGTGGGAATTTCCAGGCGGTAAACTTGACCTTCACGAAAATGCAGCAGATTGTCTTGTTCGAGAAATTAAAGAGGAATTAGGCGTTGATATCAACATCCTATCTGCCCAACCCCCCGCTGATTGGCAGTATTCAACTTTTGCCATCACCCTTTACCCTTTCGTGTGCAACCTCGGTCTTGGTAAAATTTCACTTGCCGAACACAAGACTATTTCCTGGGTTAAGCCTGTTGATCTTCTTGACCTCGATTGGGCTGAGGCTGATATTCCGGTAGTTCAAAACTATCTAGCCTCTCTCCCTGGTGGTGAATATGTCAAGTAAGCTGACGCCTGGTATCTATGAGGCTCTGCTCTCAGAGAACATTCAAGAGTTGCTTACGCAGCATCCTGAATTACGCACAGTTTTCGGAAAAATCGATACCGAGGAACAGCCGTCCCGGTATGCCGCGTTTGTAGCAAAAGTGCTAGAACAAGCTCTTCGCGAAGAATCAGATCCAGAGAAACGCTTAGCTCTTTGTAATCAGGTTCTTGAACATGTCTGCCTGGACCCGCGAAGAAATCATCTTGAAAAACATCGTTTAGTTGCAGACCCGAAACCAATCCTGCTTGAAATCACACCACCTCATTACGGATCACAAGGCATACCGCGGCCACATACATCGATAGGTGAAAGCAGTCTCTTTACCGGCTCGCCCCAGGAGCCTCAACTCGCCCATGAGTTACTGGAAGAGATGCGTTCAGCCGATGGTGTCGATATCCTCGTCTCATTTATAAAATGGTCTGGGTTGCGTCTGCTGATGCCGGCTTTTGAGGACTTGCGTGACCGGCATGTGCCGGTACGACTAATCACGACTTCTTACATGGGGGCCTCTGATGCCCCGGCCGTAGAGTGGTTGGCGCACATGCCAAATGTGGAGGTACGGGTTTCCTACGACACTGAGCGTACCCGGTTGCACGCCAAGGCTTATCACTTTAAGCGGCACAGTGGATTTTCAACCGCTTACATCGGTTCGGCCAACATGTCCCAAGCGGCCATTACCAGTGGCCTGGAATGGAATCTCAAGGTCACGACCCAGGACATGGGACATATTCTCGAAAAGTTTTCAGTTGAGTTTGAAACCTACTGGAACAGCCGTGAGTTTGTATTCTTTGATTCGGAAAGTCCGGAACTGTTTCGTGCCGCGATTGATCGGGCACGTAATCCTCGAACAAACGGGCCTACGGTATTTTTCGACTTATCTCCCCACCCATTCCAAGAGCGTATTCTAGAAGCGCTGGAGCGAGAGCGCAGCAGTCACGATCGCTGGCGAAATCCTGTCTCTTATACACATCT
>JAAXQF010000153.1 GCA_012974435.1 Desulfuromonadales bacterium
TCTCGTGGGCTCGGAGATGTGTATAAGAGACAGCATGACTCCACTGCATTTCGCATTCGTTGCCTGCAACCGAAACGCCGCGCGGTTTCGCGAGGATCCGTCGTTCATCTATCGCTGCGAAAACATGGCCGCCGCCTTGCAGACGGCCGGGCATCAGGCTTCCCTGTTCCACCTGTCACAATTCCCGCTGAACCAACGGTTTGATGCTGTCGTCTTTCACCGACCGCGACAGTCTGTGCGCTTTGCCCTGACCCTCTTATTGTTGAAACGCCACAGGCACTGCGTGCTGGCCGCCGATCTGGATGACCTTGTATTCGACCAAACGTTTGCCGAGTTCAGCCCCGGGGTGGTCAATGGTCTGGTGTCGCTGGCAACAACCCGAAAGAACTTTCTGGCCCATCGTCGTGCCTTAGCCCGGGTTGACCTGCTCACCGTCTCCACCGATCCTCTGGCGAAACATGTCCGCGTTCTTTTCCCGGCGGCACAGATCGTAATAGTGCCAAACGCTGTTCCTTTGGCCTGGCAAAAAAATGAGACAGATGCAGTTGCCATCCACAAAGAGCCGGTTATCACCTATTTTCCTGGAACCCGTAGCCACGACCGTGATTTTGCTCTCATTGCAGCGCCGTTGACAGAATTCCTCAATAAGCACCCTGAAGCTCGTCTGCAGGTAACCGGACCATTGAATTTTGCATTACAGGCCAGACCGGGGCAGATTCTTCAACGCGATAAGGTCTCCTTCGAAAACTATCCGACTCTTTTTCACGACTCATGGGTCAATCTTGCTCCCCTGGAGTCGACGCCTTTTAACTGGAGTAAATCCGCCCTGAAAGTGCTGGAGGCCGGTTATTGGGGTATCCCTACGGTGTGTTCGTCGACCTCAGATACGGAGCGCTTTGCCGGTGCGGGCGCCCAGCCGGCGGAGACTCTGGAAGATTGGCTGGCCCAGCTGGAGGCGTTGCTTGACCCGGATTACTACCTGGATGTCACTGACAAGCTGCGGGAGCGAACCCTGCAGGTGGCTGATGTGCGTTCCTTTGCCAGCCGACTGGTGCAGGCGGTGCTTGAGGCAAGGGAGAGAAAAGGATGACGTTGCCGGATTTACTCTCTTCGCTCTGTGGTAAGCGGGGGGAGAAGGGATTGCCCAGCGCGGTCCGCTATCTCCCGGCCTCAGTTCTGCGGTTTATCGCCCGGCGCCGGCGAGCCCAGGGCTTCTATGACGGCAGAACCCTTGCGCTCTATGCTGCCGTCTGGCGGCGCCGGCGATCCGCTTCTGCGCTGTTGGAATACGCTCTTTTCCGGCGTGATCTTGGCAACCCCTTGCCGAAGCGTTGGCAGACCGCGCTTGCTGCTGCTCTCAACAGGCTGCGGCCCGCGTCGCGCCGACTTGCCCTGGCCTTGCTTGCTGAGTCGGCTCCCGCGACCTTGTCAACGATCTCGGAACAGGTCCTTGCCGTGGGGGCCAGCCACATGGCACCCCTCGCTTGCTACTGGCAGCAGCATGGAGGAGCGGGACCGGACTGGCTGGCACGACTTCACGAGCAGCAGCAGGCTTGGCGAGACAGCTTTGCCCACCAGCTGCGGCAATCTGCCCAAGGGGGAATTTGCCTGGTAGGAAACTCCGGGAGCCTCAGGGGGGCCGGGCAGGGCAACTATATCGACAGTCATGATCTGGTGGTGCGCTTCAACCTTTGTAGCGGCCCGCAGAGTGAGGCGAGCGATCTTGGCGAAAAACTGGATATATGGGTCGGTGCTCCCGGTTTCTCTGGCCAACCGCCCCATGAGGTAGTTTGGGCCATCAGCACGGGACCGGACATGCGATTTCGCCGGCAGAATTGGACGCCCTTTAAGGATCGTTTGCTGCGCGACCTGCCGGTATTGACCGTTCCGCTGCCCATTTGGCGCGAGTTGGTTGCCGAGTGTTGCGCGCCCCCCAGTGCCGGAATTCTGGTTCTGGCTTGGATTAGAAATTTGTTGGGTAGTTGGGATGGGGTTTCCACGGTGGGGATTGGGATCCCCCCTTCGAGCCGCACTCCCTATCATCATGTTGTTACGAAACAATTGCCTTTCGGGCGCCATGACTGGGAGAGAGAGCGTGCGTTACTCAGCCGCTGGCGGGGTGAAGGCTTGTTGTCCTTTGACGTTTCCTCGCAGCAGCGGCAGCTAAAGGTTTGAGTTTATTATGAAGTCCTCCTTTGCAGGTTTGAAATGTTTTCGTAATGCCGCAGTCCTCTCTCGCGGTATCCTGCGCATCCCCCACCTTCAGACTTTTCTGCCCGAATGCGGACGGGTGGCACCATTACGCCTATTGCGCCGGACCGGCTTCGATGTTGTTGTCGGCTGGGGCCACAAGGAGGCGGCAAAGAAGGCGCGGGCCTTAGCGCAAAGGGAAGGGGTCCCCTATCTGGCCCTGGAGGATGGCTTCCTTCGTTCGGTGGATCCTGGGGTTTCAGGCGCCCCGCCGCTGTCGGTGGTGGTGGATGATCTGGGCATCTATTACGATGCCACGGCGCCATCGCGCCTGGAGCAGATTCTCGAAAAGGGTGGTTGGGAGACGCCGGAACTGCTGGACCGGGCGCGACGGGCCATCGAGCGGATTGTTCAGGAACGCCTTTCCAAATATAATCATGCGCCATTGCTTGCTCATCCCCTGCCGGGCAAAAAAAAGCAAAAGGTGCTGGTCATTGACCAGACCTTGGGCGATGCTTCGGTCTCCCTTGGGCTGGCAAATGCTGACAGCTTCACCCAGATGCTGACGTCCGCCCTGGAGGAGAACCCTGAAGCCGACATCATCGTCAAGAC
>JAAXQF010000519.1 GCA_012974435.1 Desulfuromonadales bacterium
GCATTTTTTATTTATCAGGGGTAATAAGAATTTCGCAATTTTGTCAATTTCACACGCACCAAGCAATGCAGCAGGATTTATAAGAACGGAGAGATTGAAAACACACGAAAGATTGTTATCCCTATCTATGGTGCTAGAATTGGCTATGGAATAGAATTATGATGCAGGTTCTCTCTGTGACAGGCAACATATGAGTACCTCAAAAAAACTCAGAGTTATAGTTTTTGAAGACAATCAAGCTGTGTCCGATTTGTTCAAAAAAATGTTGCAGGGTTTTGGTCATCACATCCTCACCTTCTCTGACCCTACTGTTTTCCATGTTTGTAGAGATCCTGAATGTGAATACCATGAGGATTCCTCATGTGCAGATGCCCTCATTGTGGACATAATGATGCCTAATATGAGCGGCATCGAGTTCATGAAGCTTCAGAGAGAGAGGGGTTGTAACATCCTTCATGAAAACAAGGCATTAATGAGTGCGGTGACTTCACCACAACAACAAGCAGCAGTCGAGGAGTTTGGCTGTCATTTTTTCAAAAAACCATTCAAGATTTCTGAAGTTAAAAAATGGCTTGAAGAATGTGCTGAGAGAATCCATTAAGACCGTGTTCCCTAGCTAGACTTTTCGGCAAAGCTATGGCCACTTAGCTTGACCACTGAGCGGCCTTTCTTATAGGTCAGGGTCAGTAAGAATTTCGAAAACTTGCAAAAATGAGTACCTCAAAACAATGCAGGATGATTAAAAAACACTCACGTCTTGGCAACGATTATTGCGTAAACTGTTCTAACGTATAATATTAATACAACACCTTACTCTCATGTGATTGCGGGGGAATTTGCGACATGACTACCCATAATCGTTGCTCGGACAACCCAAGGGTGAATTTTCACGATTTATTCGACTTGGAGGTGATCCAGAACATCCAAGATGCGTTTGCGGTCGCGACGGGAGTGGCATCAATCATCACTGATACCAACGGAGTCCCGATCACTCAACCAAGCAACTTTTGCGACCTGTGTCAGAATGTTATCCGCAAAACGGATAAAGGTCTGGCTAATTGCTACATATCAGACGCAATCCTGGGCCAGGTAAACACCGGGGGGCCAACCGTTCAACCTTGTCTCAGCGGTGGCTTGTTGGACGGAGGCACAAGTATCATGGCCGGGGATCAGCACGTTGCAAATTGGTTGGTCGGCCAAGTGCTTGATGAGTCCTCCGATATAGAGGCAATGAAGGCTTATGCCCGAGAGATAGGGGCAGATGAGGAGTTATACCGCCAAGCTCTCGGTAAAGTAACTCGCATGCCCAGAGAAAAATTTGACCAAGTATGTCAAATGCTCTTTCTGATTGCTAACCAGTTGTCCGAACAGGCACATCTCAATGTACAACTGACAAAAAACATTACAGAACGCGTTCAGGCTGAAGCACAAATCGAAAAGATGAACAGGGATTTGCAAGCAAGGACCAAAGAACTAGAGGAGGTCAATCGGGACTTGGAGACTTTCAGCTATTCGGTATCTCATGACCTTCGCACGCCTTTGACCATCATCGATGGCTACACCCAGATCATTAAGGAATTTTGCAGTGCTAACTTGAATGTTGATTGTCAGGGGTATCTTAAACATGTCTTTGATAGTGTCCAGCGTATGGATGAACTCATCGATACCATACTCAAGTTTTCTGTTACCCACTCCAGCGAGTTGAACAGTGAAATGGTTGATCTCAGTCAAATCGCACATGCGGTGACCAAGGAATTGACTTTGACAGAGCCAAGTCGCCGGGTCACATTCCGAATCGATAATGAGATAACTACCAACGGTGATGCAAAGCTGTTGCAGGTTGTCTTGGAAAACCTTATAGGTAATGCTTGGAAGTACACAAAAAAGAAAGAAAATGCGGTTATTGAATTTGGCGTAGCTGATATTGACGGGAAACCGGCTTGGTTTGTCAAGGACAACGGAGCTGGGTTCGATATGGCGCATGCGGAGAATCTCTTCACTCCTTTCAAGCGACTTTCTTCCACCGAAGACTTTCTAGGTCACGGCATCGGCCTCAGTCTAGTTGATCGAATCATTTCACGGCATGGTGGTAAAGTTTGGGCTGAATCGAAACCCGAAGAAGGAGCCACTTTTTTCTTTACCTTCTAGATTGACATTGAACCTGTCACCTTCATAAAAAGTAAATTCAAGTCCCTTACTGCTCACGACTTGTTGAACAACAAAACCCCGGCTGGCGACCCGGACGAAGTTTACCAATAAATCACGACTTGTGAGAGGAAAAACGGCCACTTATTGATAGAGACATTTAGGAAGCGCTTTAATCCACAAATTGCAGGCCACTGGGATCATCTCCAGGTGGCCTTTCCTGTTTGTCAGGGTCAGTAAGAATTTCTCAATTCTGCCAATCTGAGCACACCACAACAATATAGGAGGACAAATAAGAATTCATCACTTTGACTTTAGCTCTTGGTTAGGTAAAGTTTTTACGTCTTATTTGATAGCTTCCATGGTGGATGGAATAGTGGGCTGGCAAGCAGGAAAACCGCAAACGAAACTGTATGTCGCTGTAGTCTGCTTTATTCTGACCAGCGGTTTTTTTGTGAGTCATGAGTGTCTAGTGAACCAGAGCGATTCACTCAGCAGATGTAGAGAAAAACAAACGATAGGTTATTATGTACGTTGATGGAAAGATCTTCCTGAATGGACCTTTTCTCACCTTTCAAGGCACCGATACCCTGAGTAAATCGCTGCCCCCTTTTGAGCAGAACCCTACAGGGAGGAACACCGATGCTTTC
>JAAXQF010000041.1 GCA_012974435.1 Desulfuromonadales bacterium
CAATCTTCATCACCCCCCGGATAAAAGGAACTGAAAATGAAAGGAATCACCGGATTTGCACTAAATAATTCACGAACCGTAATCATGACCATATTATTGGTAGTTGTCGGAGGTATATATGCGTTTATAAACCTTCCAAAATTAGAAGATCCCTTCATTACGATTCGTGAAGCGGTTGTGTCGGCGAAATATCCCGGCATGCCGGTGGAACAGGTCGAACGCCTGATTACCCGGCCCATCGAAGAAAAAATCCGGAGCATAGGCGAGGTAGATGAGATTAAGGATTCCACATCCAAAGTTGGCGAATGCCTGCTTCATGTGACCATCAAAGACGAGGTGCCCGCCGAACAGCTCCCGGCGACATGGAAACTGCTGCGCAACCGGATGGATGATGTCAAACCGCAACTGCCGCAAGGCACTATCGGTCCGATGGTCAACGATACTTTTGGTGACACGTCGGTGGCCACCATCGCACTGTGGAGCGATGGATTCAGCATGGCAGAAATGCATGAAACCGCCCGTCAAGTCAGAGAACGCCTCAACCTGCTGAAGGGAATTCTGAAAGTCGACTTCACCGGTGTGCAAGATGAGCGCATCTATCTCGAGGTGTCAAATGCCAAGATTGCGCAACTGGGAATCGATATCGCAGATATCGGGAAAACAGTGCAGGAGCAGAACATCGTTTTACCCGGCGGCAGGATAAACGTCAACGATGTAGAAATCATCGTAGAGACCCAGGGCAGGTTCACGTCCATAGAGCAGATCGGAGAGGTGCTTATCCCGATTCCCGGTACCCAGGCCACGATTCCGCTACGTGACATCGCAACCATCAGAAAAGCGTACGTGGAGCCGATCAACAACCCGGCTTACTACAATGGCCATCAGTCCATTGTTTTAAGTGTCTTTATTCTCAGTGGGGTCGATGCTATTGAGTTCGGCGAGCGGTTGAACACAAAAATCCAAGAGATAGAACAGTCCCTTCCATGGGGCTACAAGCTCGATTTTGCCATCTTCCAGCCCGAACTCATCAAAAGATCCGTCAGGGGTATGGTGGTCAATGTTGTCGAAAGCGTGGGCATCGTTTTGGTGATGGTCATGCTGCTGCTGGGGTTTAGAACCGGATTGATTGTCGGTTCATTCATCCCCCTGGTGATGCTTTTCGGTGTTTTGATGATGTCCGCGCTGGGGATCAATTTGGAACGCATGTCACTGGCCACCATGATTATTGCATTGGGTATGTTCGTAGATAACGCCATCGTGGTATCCGATGACATTAAAGTGAACATCGAAACGGGAATGGCACGCAAGGATGCTGTCTTAAAGACCGGCAGTTCACTTACGGTCCCCCTGCTGACCAGCACGCTCACGACTGTTTTCGCCTTCGGACCGATTCTGCTTCAAATTGGTTCAACGGGTGATTACACCTCCTCGCTGGGTTCGGTGATGATTATTTTGCTCATGGGGTCGTGGTTTTTTTCCATGTTTTCCTCCACCAGCATGTGCTACTGGTTTTTGAAGCCAAAACCGGCCACCGGCGGTGATAAACAACATATCGGCACCCTCGATCACTTCGTGAATGCGATCACGATCCTCCATAGCAGCCTGCCGGCCAACGTCCGGGTCTGCCCCGGCACCGAGACCTTTGGTGATATTGCAACCGATTTGCAGGGTGGTCTTGACCTTGGACGTTTGCAGCGCCTGCCGGTCTGTATTCGTACATATAAAATCCACCCCTTCAATACCGCAGCTCGCCATGTGCTTGACAGCATTACCGCCACCACCGCCGACCCCCAGCACCTTGATAACAGCGCTCTGGCTGTATGCGTCCATGAGTTCAAACATTGACTCGTCTCCTTGTCGTAAACAAAGTTTTACCGATCAAAAATTTCCCTGGAACCATGTTTTCATTCTTTCCCATATTTCCCGTACATTTCCCCGCACCGTTGTTTCCGCCGCCTGCTCCTCTCCTTTGTTCTGGGCGTACAGCAGAATTCCAACACCGGTTGCATGGATCGGGTTGCGCACAATCTCGCCAAGACCTCGAACGTACTGCGGCATGCCTAAGCGCACCGGCATATGGAAAACTTCCTCGGCGAGATCCACCGCGCCCTCCATCTTTGAACTGCCTCCGGTGATGACGATTCCTGCGGCAATCATTTCTTCGAAACCGCTGCGCCTCAATTCGTTGCTGATCAACGTGAACAGCTCTTCATATCTGGGCTCGACCACTTCGCCCAGTGTTTGTCGAGCCAGCCGCCGGGGCGGGCGATCGCCGACGCTGGGCACCTCGATGGTTTCGTCAGTATTGGCGAGCTGTGACAACGCACAGGCATACTTGATCTTTATCTCTTCCGCATATTGCGTTGGTGTTCGCAGCGAAATTGCAATGTCATTGGTTACCTGGTCACCGGCGATCGGTATGACCGCTGTGTGCTTGATAGCGCCATCGTGGAAAACGGCGATGTCCGTGGTCCCGCCGCCAATGTCGACCAGCGCAGCACCCAGTTCTTTTTCATCGTCCGTCAATACGGCGTGGCTTGATGCAAGTTGCTCCAGTACGATGTCCTCGACCTCCAGCCCGCAACGCTGCACGCATTTGACGATGTTCTGAGCAGCGCTTGCAGCGCCGGTAACCATGTGCACTCTGGCTTCGAGGCGCACTCCCGACATGCCGATGGGATCGCGGATACCTTCCTGGCCATCGATGATGAATTCCTGCGGCAGCACGTGGAGAATGCGTTGATCAGCCGGAATCGCCACGGCCCTGGCGGCGTCGATAACGCGCTCAACATC
>JAAXQF010000214.1 GCA_012974435.1 Desulfuromonadales bacterium
GCCGTGTGAAGGGCCAGCATGTAGTCAGGTGCCGGCATGCCATGCTCCAGGTAAAGACCATCATCAATCATGGCCCGGGCACCTTCGAGAGACTCTTCAGCCGGTTGCGCTACCATCACCAGCGTGCCGGCCCATTCCGTTTTCATCGCCACCAAGGCTTTGGCCACACCCAGCATCCAGGCGACATGCGCGTCGTGTCCGCACATGTGGGCCACCGGAACCTCCTCACCGTCGTTGCGCCTGACCCGTACCGTGCTCGCCCAGGGAACGCCGGTGGTCTCCTCGACGGCGTTTGCATCCATGTCCGCCCGGTATAACACGGTCGGTCCCTGACCGTTGCGAAGTATCGCCAACACGCCCGTTTTGCCGATGCCGGTGCTGACCTCGAAGCCGAGTGTCTTAAGTTCTCTCGCGACGATGCCGGCGGTACGCTCCTCCATGAAACCCAATTCCGGGTTCTGATGGATATCCTTGAAGATCTCGGTTACACGGGCTTTGTCTTCATCGATGACAACCTGCGCCCTGCTGGATAGTTCCGCCGATACGCGGGAGGCTGAACCGGTCGCTGTGGCATCTTCTGAATCTGCATAGCCGCTGGCGAGGATTGCTGCCAGTCCAATAATGCCAACTAAAGAACGTAAGATGTACATCCTGTCCTCTCAATCATTCACTGTGGAAGGAAAACCCGGCGTAAGACCGATTTTTTCCATTGAACTTACACTTTAGCAACTCAACTTACTCATAGGCACTTTTTAACTCACCGACTTCGAAGGGATTCATCTCGGCTTCTTGCGACGGGCCCTTGGTGCCCGGAAGAACCCGGTCTTACGCCGGGTTTTTCTCATTACATGAATGGTATCTTCATTCATTTTGTCACCTGAAAGAGAAGAACATGTAAGATAACGCTCAGGCATATTACAACGTGAAAAGGCCTACCCTCGGAGCTGGCTGGCAGCTTCGACTAGTGGCGACCCTGATGTTTCCGAAATAAATGCTAACGCTATACACTTAACGCTACACACTTAGGGAGAATTCTATGCCTTTGCTTGATATTTTATGGTCAATATTCGTATTTTTTCTTATGGTTGCCTGGATATGGGTTGTCATCGGAGTGATCAGCGATCTGTTCCGCAGCCCTGATTTAGGCGGCGTATCCAAGGGGATATGGGTACTGTTAATCATCGTCATCCCATGGTTGGGGGTGTTGAGCTATATGGTCATTCACGGTAAAGGTATGCAAGAGCGTAACATACAGACCCTGGCAGATGCCGGTGACAGGCAACGTGCATATATCCAGAGCGTTGCAGGTACTTCAACCGCAGATGAATTGTCCAAGCTGGCGGAACTGAAGGACAAAAACGTTATTACGGATGCCGAGTTCGAAGCGCAGAAATCCAGGTTGCTGAGCTAAGCCTCCAGAAAAGCAAGGGTTTGTTTTCGAATGATGGAACGGTCAGGTCCAATCAACAAAATCGGTGTAGCAGTAGCCTTTTGTGCCGGGTTGCTGGTTTCCTCGTGTGCTTCAGTCGGACCGGAATACGTCCAGCCTGAAGCACCGCTTGCGGACGGTTGGCAGATGAGTCCCGCCGGTCTCAAGGCCACAGAATATGAACTGATCGATTGGTGGGCGGTGTTTAATGATCCTACCCTTGACAACCTTGTCACCCTGGCCCATCAACAAAACCTGAGTCTGGAGTTAGCGGGTTTGCGCGTACTGGAGTCCCGTGCCCAACTCGGAATTGCAACAGGCTCGCAGTATCCCCAGCAACAGGCTGCCAGCGGTGGCGTGAATCACGTTTCCCCCAGTGAAAACGCCGGACAGGGCAATACCAGCTTCAATCAAATTGATCTCGGTGTCGGCCTGGTATGGGAACTGGATTTTTGGGGCCGTTACCGACGTGGTGTTGAATCCGCTGATGCTGCCATGATGGCTTCGGTCGCCAACTTTGACTCCGTCATGGTGCTGGTCACGGCCCAGGTGGTCGATAGCTATATCACTATCCGCGCACTGGAAGAACAGTTACGTATTGCGCAGGACAATCTCGATCTGCAGGAGCGGAGTTATAACATTGCGGATGTGTTGTTTAGAAACGGCCAGGCCAACGAACTGGATGTTCAGCAGGCTTTGACCCTGTTGCTAAGTACCAGGGCCACCGTGCCGCAACTCCAGGTCCAGGAACGGTTGGCAAAAAATTCCCTGAGCCAATTGCTCGGCCAGCCCAGTGGCTATGTAGACAGTATACTGGGCACAGGGGAGATTCCCACGGTACCCGTTGAAATTGCCCTCGGAATTCCCGCCGATCTCCTGCGCCGCCGGCCTGATGTGCGCCAGGCTGAGTTACAGGCCGTCGCGCAGAACGCATTGGTGGGTGTTGCCACTGCAGATCTCTACCCCAGTATCGCGCTGAACGGTTCTTTTGGCATTGTGAGCATTTCCAAAGACGTCGGTGGTGGTGGAGCATCGGGACTCTTTAGCTCTGACAGTATTTCGTATAACGCGGGAGCCACGTTCAGCTGGCCATTTCTCAACTATGGACGCATCCGGAACAACATTCGCGTACAGGATGCCCGTCTGCAACAGGCACTGGTCAACTACCAGGATGTGGTGCTGAAAGCCGCACGTGAAACAGACGATGCGATCGTGTCGCTGGCTGGCACGCAGGAGCAGGAAACCATACTGGCCGAGTCCGTGGAAGCCGCCAAGCGATCCAACGATCTATCCATGCTGCGTTACCGGGAAGGGTTTTCCGGTTACCAGCGGGTTTTGGATTCCCAGCAGGCACTATTCCGCC
>JAAXQF010000367.1 GCA_012974435.1 Desulfuromonadales bacterium
ACTCCAGACATCCATATCCCATGCCTGCCCATCCCAGACAATCGCAAGATCTTCATTGCGATCGTTGATGGCATTAAAGATTCGGCCGCTTCGGGCCGAGGTCATCACCACGTTTCTATTGAGGAGAAGTTCTACAGGTTGAGCACCATCCTCCCACCAAACAATGTTCCCTTTGATTCGTTCGAGTACTTTAAAGGCGCGCTCCACACCAGGATCGGTCGACAGGACCTGATATACTTGATCAACTGGGACCCCATCCGCCATTAACGCCCATTCCAGATTGCCCACCGGAGATTTATGCAAGCCGCGAGCACCGGGGAATCTCTTGAGATCGAAGAAGTCCGCAAGCGCAGAGGGCTGCTTTGCAACCAACTGACCAGCATTGTAGGCGATCACCGTCGCATAAATAACCTTACCGACGGCACAATCTTGAAGGGCTTCCGGATAGAAATCTTCGATTGCTGACTTCCCAAGGGCAGAGTGATCGATTTTTTCTAACAGACCCTCCTCACAGCCCCGAACCGCATTACTAATATCAATGTCTACCACGTCCCACTTGATGTTGAGTGAACGGACCTGTGCACGAATCTGTGCCAAGCCCCCATCATAGTCTTCCACATTCACCCAGCGGTTTTTCATTTGCCGGTAAGGGTTAATGTAGGCCAGCATCTGGCTCTTCGTAAAAGTTCCACCGAAACTAACCACCGTCAAAGGGGGTTTACCTGCAATCGGCTCGGCCTGCAGCGACCCCGTGAAGACAAACAAGGTGACAATCGCAAACAACCCAATCCGTTCAAACAATGTGTGTGCGTGTTTCATTTTAAACCTCGATAGATGAAAATGGTTTGAGATTCTTTCCCCAGAACAAGAGGTCATGGTTGTTTTTGCCCCGTGCTTTTGTTGGCGTCAGGGTCCGCTTCTTCTGGCTTTTGATAGATGACGAACTCACCGTCTGCTCCGCTAATCAGGCCTCTCCCCGGTTTCATCTCGCCGTATTCTGGCGGATCGTATGGCGTCATGCCTGTGCAACCGGCAACCAGCAATACAGCGGCCCACAGCAATGTGATTCTAAACGCGGTCGACCTGGCCATCAGAACTTCACCATTGCCCCCAGGGAGAAAACGTCGATGTCCTGGACATCGGGTTCAACGTCTCTATCGAGTGAGTAATTACGATAAAGCGCGTAAAGCTCGGTGCCGTACTCTTCCACTTGCTGAACAACTGCCAGAGCGTAGGATTCGCCTTCATCGTCTTCTGTCGGGTAATTTCCCGTTTTGGTGTAATCGATGCTAAAAGCCGTCGTGCCTATAGGAGAGAACCTCGTCAACCATCCAGCCTTGGTAAAAAAGTTGGTGGCATCACTCTGGTCGTCACGTTGCTGCGTACCGGCGGACAGGCTGAGATTCAAGCCGGTGTCCTCATGCAATATCGATGCGGAGCCAGTGTATTGCAGATCAGTATCGTCCTGGTTGAGATCAGCGAAGCCCGCAGCGGCTGCGGACTTAAAGCCATAGCCCTTTGCCCCCCAGTACAAACCTGCATCATGACGCTTATCGCTGACAGCCGAAGCTGCGATGTGGGCGCCATAGAACCTGGGCGAGTCATAGCGCAGTCGGTTTTTCCGAGCTAAACCATTAAAGTCGTTGAAAGAACCATTGATCCGGAGGTCCGTGAGCTCGTCATTGCCTTTTTGTCGGAACAACATGCCCCCGGCCAGATCCGCGATGGTCGAGGTTGTGATCACCATGGTTCCCGATAAGTCGGATGAGGCAATACCGTAGGATGCCGTGAAGCCCCTGCCCAAAGAAACTTTGCCGAGGCGCTTGCTGTCAATTGACACCTCCGTCCAACGCTCTTCGAAAACGTCACCGGATTCCGGAGTGTTCTGGTCGACATCACTGGCCTTGTTCGGGGCAATGGTCAATTCAATTCTCGAGCCGAGGGTCAAGTCGTCGTCGATCCTGGCGGTGCCGACAAAGTTAACACGACTTTCAGCGTTGTCGTTGTCGACGTAGTAGGCTTCAGTGTCGTCGCCGTCGTCAACGATATTCACGGCTCGATTAACTTGCCCTGAAATTGAAAGCTTGACCTTCTCGGGTGCGGTAGTGGTAACGATATTTTCAGCAGGGCGAGCCTGCCCGGCAGTCTTCGTGTCTTCAACCTTGACGGGAGCCTGCACGGTAGCCCTGGAATCTTCGGCGAGGGCCTTTACCTCTGTCTGCAGCTGCTGCATCAGCTGCATCTGCTCATTGAGTTGTTGCTGCTGCATCTCAAGCTGTTTCTGTTGAGTTTCGATGATGCGCTGTAGCTCTTGTACCTTATCGGCATCCTGAGCGAATGCCGACATCACGGGGAAACCCCAACTGAAGAAACCAATGATCAAAAACAGGCGGGAAATCATAAGAATATTTTTCATAAAGCTTCTCCTTCTCTCTATTCGGTAAACTAAGGTTGCGCGGTTATTTTGTCGCCTATGCGCCTTACCTGGCTCGCGCACTCTTCTTCATCTCATCCCGGCGGAACGCCGCTGGCGAGCAGGGAGAACAGCACCTGGGCAACGATGACCTTCAACAACAAACCGACACCGGGAACGATCATTCCAAAGACGATGCCAGGTCTGCCTGTGGGTGCCAGCTGGTTGGCATAGGCCAGGATGGCGGGGTGACCCATGGCACCCGATACAATGCCTAGTACGTCGTCGAAATTCATCCGCAGCAGGTAATAGCCCACTCCCAGAATGAACACCACGACGGTCACTAGTACACAACTGTCTCTTATACACATCTCC
>JAAXQF010000211.1 GCA_012974435.1 Desulfuromonadales bacterium
CACCAGCTACTTCTCTGCTGACAATCAAATCAAAAGGAGAGCAGACCAATTTAAGCGTTGAAACCCAAACCCTCATCTCCCCCTATCTTGGTGCTGTAAAAAAACAAACGGATGGCCTTGAAGACTTTTCTCCTCGCCTCAATAGTAGTAGTAATCCATTCAAAAACTATCATCTGGAGACCGGCGTGGGACTCAGTGTAAATGAGCATACCGAAATAAACCTTGGCTACCGGTTCAACAGCACGCCTTCCTTGCTAGACAACCAGAGTAGTAAGGATCCTAGCCAAGACAGTGGCGAAGTACGCTTTTCCCTTGAGATCAAACTACCATTCTGAACTCACGCAAAACATCCACCGTGTCACGCTTAGTGAGTTCTTCAGTCCAAAAGATATGGTTTGATTCTTAGTGGCCATTTCTTATATGTCAGGGCTTTTGATAAACCCTCATATCTGCCTATCCGAGTCACTCAAATTAATGTGGACGGACTTATGGGAAACCCTTCCTTTGACCTCAACTCGCTACTGATGTAAATTAGCAAAGTCTTATTGATGTAGTTTTATGAGAATAATGGGGAGTTAAAATGAAAATGTCGCAACAGGCTATCTTGCATATTGAAGACGATCCCAGTCTGGCAAACGTGGTTAAGTTGTCCTTTGAGAGTTTTGGTTTCAAGGGAGAAATAATTCATGCGACCTCCGTTGATGAGGCCTGTTGCCTACTCGCGGAAAGAGAACGTGAGAAATCGCCTGTAGACTTGATCCTATCAGATATGCAACTCCCCGATGGAAAAGGCTTGGATCTGCTGCAACGCATTAAGGCCAGCCCCACTTGGCATAAAACACCAGTAATTATTCTTTCTGGTGAGTGCTCACCAGATATCATCTCAGAAGCTTATGCGTTGGGGGCTAACTGTTACTTGAGTAAATTCCCGAGGAAAGGGAAAGTGTTAGACCACTTTCGCTCCCTGTATCAGTTTTGGATCGAAAGCGCATTAGTTCCTAAGACTTCATTTGTTGCTGGCATTCAGAAAGTTTTAGATAATGCGGTTCGATTGCGAGCTCGAACCGCTCAATTCTACATAGAAATGTCTAAGTCAGCAGTTACAGAGACCGAGCAGGAATCGTTTTGGCTTGAGCGAGCGATGGTTGAGGGAAATTTATCAAGTCTGCTGGTTTTTTTACAAGGACTGATTAGTGACAACGATGTTCCGTTAGAACTCAGTGAACGTTTTTCCAAGATGCAAATCAATGTTGAGATGGCTTTGGTTAGAGCAGAACAGGTTAATATGAATCGCTCTCATGCTGTGAGCTTTGAGTCTAGCAATTCAGTTTTGGAGTTGGTTGAAGCGTGGGACGAGGATATTTTTGCCGAGCTCTTTGGGATTATCTTCCCATTGAATCAATCAGTCTCTGAGGCATTGCGGTCGAGAGGTTCTAATCAGTTGAAAGAGATAGCAAATTATGTTCTCGCAGAATCGGATGACACTGAATTAGTTAAAAGGGCCGAATTTCTCCATGAGTTTGCTGGCCGTCTAGGAGGAATGTCGGTTGGAGCCCATCGTGTGGCAACCTAGTGCCCATCACACTACAGAATATGGTCTGTAAAAACATGAAAGCTCTCAATCTTTGGATCGGGGGCTTTCTTACATTGCAGAGTCAGTAAGAATTTCGCATTTCGGTTAATCTTCTGATAATCTAAACACATCAAACAATGTAAGAGTATTCATAAGTGCGCATGCTGCATAATCAATAGTTGGGCATGGTCAGAAATCACTGAGGATCTAATGTTGAAATTCAAGGATGACAAGGGCATTGAGCAAGTCGCTGATGAGCTTCTACGAAGCCACTTAATAAGATGCTATGCGACAGTATCTAAACAGTATCCTCCGATTGTAGGTATGAGCCCCGAAGAAGGAGTAGGATATTTATTTAAATTGAGAAATGAAGGCAAGATCAGGATTTCTCTTGATAGTGTTGGTGAGCTTATCGAATGCACAATTATCTGTGTAAATTAATCTGTTAAATAAAAATGAATGAACCAATGCCCAACCTTTCGTTCGTGCGAGGACGCAGCAAAAGCGCGGCGCCCCTCAACGTTACGTTCTCACAAATCACGACTTCTAAGAAGAAAACCGGCTTATTATTGATAGAGGTATTCAGGAAGCTCTTTAATCCACAAAATAAGCAATACCCTAGCCTTACCCTTCAGAAGAAACAATAATCCGTGGCAGCGTTTCTACGGGTACTACAAGAGCATAGGATCGGCATTATTTATGGACAGCACCTCCTGGCCGTACAGATGTCGTTGCGCTAATTGTTCAATCATTGCTTCCTCCTGTTTGCCTATCCGTCGCCCCCGTGATAAATTTCGTATATTCATTCCAATCTAGGGGGCCTACCATGTTGAAACGATCCGTTCTTGCCGTTCTGTTTGTCCTGTTGTTCAGTAGCCCCGCTCTGTGTGAAAAACAGTTTGTGTCTGGTAAGCAACTTCTCGTTAATTGTGAAAGCGGTGTCGATTATGCCGAGGGTAATTGTACGGGGTATATATCGGGTGTTTTTGACAACTCCCCCATCATCAACAAGCAGTGTTTGCCCCAAAACGCAACAGCAGGCAAAAGGGTCAAAGTTGTCGAAGAGTATCTCAAAGAGCATCCTGAGCGCCTGCACACGATCGCCTCAGTTCTTGTTCAGGCTGCCATCAACGAAGCCTTCCCCTGCAAATAAAAAAACCGCCCCTTTTCAGAGACGGCTATAAATGAAGTTGGCCACCTGGATC
>JAAXQF010000356.1 GCA_012974435.1 Desulfuromonadales bacterium
CAATTATAGTGCAATTAGATGAACATTCGTACCCAATTTATGGGAGAGCTTCAATTGGCAGAAGGTAGGGTCTGCCCACACGGACTTCGGTCGGGAACTTCTGTGCAAAGCACTGACCTGAAACGCACCACCCGAAACACGAGAAAAACGCATCGACATTCGGACGATGCACATGAAGCACCTGTCACTCCAATCAACCAATCCGCACGAAAAATCAGCCGAGAAACGCTGATCAACCGGCTTAACTTCCTGCACTTTCAATCAGAAACCTTAACGGTTCTGCTTACTCACCGACAAAATGGTCGCAGCCTGCGACTTCACGCAATCCCGGAACCTTGTACCGACGAAAACTTCACTTGTCTCTGGGATGCTACACTGCCTCAAGGCGTCGAACGTGGAGATTTTGAGCTGAGCCATCTGGAAGTTCCCCACGGCCACCATATTCTGCAAGTGGCTCTGGAAAAAGCCAGTCTGGTCGAAAAGGGTTTAACCTGCCAACTTCCGGAAGTCTGCCACCAACTGACCTCCCGTCGTATCAGAAGACACTTCTGCTCTGATATCGCAGTCAACGTTATACAAAACGGGGCCAGCTTCTCCGGCACCCTGGAAGACTTCAGCGCGGCCGCTTTTCGTCTGGAGCTACAGGCTAAGCCTCCCCAAACCTTCCAGTGGCTGAAGCAGGAAGAACCGCTCACTGTGATCTTCACCCAATCAGGGCAGACATTGCTGTCAACTCCGGGCGAGCTTTTGCGCAGTCACGGCAAACGTGACCAGCATACGGTTGTGGTGGAACCATCTCTTACCCAGCAAAGCCGTTTCCCGGCAAAGAAACATCGCAATCGCCGCCTGGCTCTTAGCCCGGCCCCGGAAGCTGTTTTTACTCATCCACTGACAAAGAACCTGATTCGTCTCGACGTAACGGATCTCTCAGGTGCCGGCATGGCTGTAGCAGAAGCACCCCAGGAAGCACAGCTCTTGCCGGGGATGCTGCTGGAAAAACTCGAGTTGCGCCTTGCAGATTCGTTCAGTCTGGCCTGCCAGGCACAAGTCGTCTATTGCCAGAGTCTCGATGATTCTGACGAAGACGCGCCCTTACGCTGTGGTCTGGCCATCCTTGACATGGAAGTCTCCGACCATACCCGTCTCATGTCACTGTTGCACCGCGCCGACGATCGCAGCAAAGGAGTCTGTCCGAAGATCGACCTTGACCAGCTCTGGGAGTTCTTTTTCTCCAGCGGCTTTATCTACCCGCAGAAATACCTGTCATTGAAGGACTACAGGGAAGAGTTCAAGGAGACCTACAGAAAACTCTACGATTCTGCTCCGGAGATCGCCCGCCACTTCATTTACCAGGAAAACAGCAGGATCGTCGGCCACATGGCGATGCTCCGCCAGTTCAACAACTCCTGGTTGATTCATCATCACGCAGCCGACCGCACACATTCGCGCAAAGCAGGCATGGAAACGCTGCAGCTGGTCGGTGAAGCCGTCAACGAATCCCAGGCGCTCTATTCGGCACACATGGATTACGTCATGTGCTTCTTCCGACCCGAGAACAGGTTTCCGCAACGCATCTTCGGTGGAGTCGCCAAACATTACGACGATCCTTCCCTCTGCTCCATTGATACCTTCGACTACTTCCATTATCGCAATGAATACGATCTCAAGTGGCGCGACGGAGGGGCCTGGGAGTTGACGCCGGCAAAAGAAGAAGACCTCCTCGATCTGGAGGCCTTTTACCAGAACAAATCCGGGGGGCTAATGCTGCAGGGGATGGACCTCAGAATTGAGAGCCAGCAGGATTCTTCTCTGCAGGAGAGCTATGAGAAGGCCGGCTTTCAGCGTGAGCAGTCTTTATTCGCCCTGCAGAAAGAGGGCACAACAATTGCGCTCTTCATGCTCCTGCGTACGGAGATAGGGCTGAACCTCTCCAACCTGACCAACGCCATCACAGTCATCGTTCTTGATAACAAAGCTTTGCCTCGCGAGGCTTTTTTTACGGCGATCTCCATGCTGGCCGCCAAGTACCCGCATGACGAAGTGCCGGTCTTGACCTACCCGCCGGACTACGCGGCCAGTCAGTCAATCGACGTTGAGAAGCAATACAATCTCTGGGTGCTCAACTGTGGGCACCTTGATCCCTATTTCGAGTTTTGCGGCAATTACTTCAAGCGCATTAACAGAAGCAAGGAAGAACCGACATCATGACGCCGAAACTATCCAAGGACCTGCTTTACAACAGCCGTATCATCGATACGTACATCAAACTGTTGAAGAAAAAGCACCCGGACATCGACACCTCCATAGCTTTGGAATATGCGGGCATGCAAAGTTACGAGGTTGCGGACCAATCCCACTGGTTCACCCAGGCGCAGATCGACCGTTTTTATGCAAAAGCTGTCGAAGTTACAGGTAACCCTCAAGTCGCGCGCGATGCTGGTCGTTATTCTGCTTCGCCGGAAGCCATAGGCGCCATGCGCCAATATATCCTTGGCCTGGTCGGCCCGGCACACGCCTTCGGTTTAATTCGCAACGCCGCGAGCAAGTTCACCCGTTCAGCTCAATATCAGTCGAAACGCATTAGCGATAATAGTGTTGAAGTCGTGGTCACACCCTACCCCGGGATCGCTGAAAAGGTTTTCCAATGCGAAAACCGCATGGGCTTCTTCGAAGCCATTTGCATGATGTTCAACGACAAGATGCCAATCATCGAACATCCCGAGTGCCTCTTCGACGGCGGCCAACATTGCCGTTACGTGATCAGCTGGAAGCGCTCAGCAGCCGACCTGTGGAGCAAAACCCGCGACATCTCCGCATTTACCCTGGCCGGCGCCTGTGGTGCAGCGGCCTTCTGGAACCCGGCATTGACGGCACAGACCCTGCTACCAGCCTCACTGGCCACGATCGCCGCCCTCTCCTACACGGCACGCACCAAGGAGAACAGGGAACTGCGCCGCAGCCTCGACAATCTGTTCGATTCAAGTGAAAAGCTGATCGAGCAGATGAACATCAATTACAGCAACTCTCTGATGAACAATGAAATCGGCCAAGCGATCAGCGCCCCGACCGAAGTCGACGAGATTCTCGCCAACGTCATTCAGGTCCTCGAGAATCGGCTCGACTTTGACCGCGGCATGATCATGCTCGCCAACATGGATCGCGATCAACTGCTCTTCCGTACCGGCTTCGGCTACAACAGTGAGCAACTGCGCATGCTCAACAGCATCGCCTTTCACCTGAACAAACCGAGCTCACGCGGCGTCTTCGTGGTTGCCTTCCATGAACAACGGCCCTTCTTGATTGATGACGTCCGGGACCTGCACGGCAAGCTCTCATCACGCAGCTTGTCGCTGATTGAAAAGTTGGGGGCCCACTCCTTTATCTGTTGCCCGATTATCTGCGAAGGCAAGTCGATCGGCCTGCTGGCCGTCGACAACCTCAAATCGAAAAGACCGCTACAGCAAAGTGATGTCAGCCTGCTGATGGGCATCGCACCGATGCTGGGAATCAGTATCCGCAACGCCGACCTGCTGCAGACCAAGGAGCGTCAATTCCACTCGACCCTCGAAGTTCTGGCCGCCACAATTGACGCCCGGGACCCGCTCACCGCAGGGCACAGTAAAAAAGTCACAGAGTACTCCGTGGGCATCTGCAACACTCTGAACATCAGCGAAGAGGAGACCGAAAGGATCCGGGTCGCCTCTCTGCTGCACGATTATGGCAAGATCGGCGTTCCAGATGCGATCCTCAAAAAAGAAGGCCAGTTAACGGAAGAAGAATACGACATCGTCAAGACTCACACGCGTAAGACCAAGGACATCCTTGAGGGGATCAACTTTGACGGGATCTACCACAACATCCCTTCGATTGCAGCGGCACATCATGAGAACATCGACGGCACCGGCTACCCCTGGGGTCTCAAGGGAGACGACATCCCTCTCGGATCCTTGATCATCTCCGTTGCTGATTTCTTCGAAGCCATTACCTCCAAGCGTCATTACCGTGACCCGATGCCCACGAAAATTGCCTATCAACTACTGCGCCAACATAGCGGGACCCGTTTTGACTCGCAAATCGTCGAAGCCTTTATCCGCTACCACAAGAAACAGCAGGGCCCCTTCCCAAGCTGTGACATCAACCGGCCAAAGCGCGTGCCTTGCCGGACTAATGTTTCGTTACATGCCGACAGTCATGCAACCACCGGGCTCTCGGAAGATCTCAGCACCGAGGGAATGTTTGTCAGCGTACCAGAGCCCGTTCAGGAAGGGACCATTATCAAGCTGCACTTCAGCTTACCGGGTGTCGATGCACCACCGATCGAAGCCTTGGCAAAGGTGGTCTGGACCAACAACAACTGCAAAAAAGCCAAACCGGACTTCCCCACAGGTAACGGCTTCCACTTTACTGAGGTTGAGAAACCGGCTGCAGAAGCCTTGTACAATTACATAGACCAGGTAGAAAGCGGTCTGACCCACTAGCGGCCTGTCGGACCATCAGAGCTTTACAGCAACAAACAACTAAAAGGGCCTGAAGCAGAATCTGCTTCAGGCCATCTCATTATTCGAAAACGTACTATAGTAACTTACCGCTTCTTCCCGCAACAGCAGATCAACGGCGTATAGGTAAATCGACGAGAGTTTTTAAATGATGTCGTAAATTCTTCAGCAAACGCATTAAAATCGCCACCATAAAGTGAGAAACCACATCCTGAGCGTCGTGCAGCAACGAGAACCTTGCGCTCCCAGTTGTAACGCTCAACCTCAGTGAGCTCACCATAAATCAGGTGATGACTCGACATATCAAGACGAATCTCCTGATATTCCAGGTCAAAGAGGTGTCCATAGAGACGTCTCCCTGCGTAGGGATCAAAATCAGCTCTTTCTTCCAACCCCTTGACCACATCCTGAATCGTTGAGTTGACTCGCTCAGGCAAGCCGTCGTGGCTCAGACAATTGTAATCGAGATCAACAAGGCAGAGAACACCGCCGGGTTTGACCAGACGGCTGAGGATTGCAACCAGTTCAGCAGCACGGCTGCGGTGGAACTCCAGTACAAAACGCGCCCAAACGAAATCGAAGCGGCCCAGCGCGGTCAGATCTCCGAAAAAATCCTCTTGTTGAAAAACCAAGCCGTCTTGCTGGTAACGGTTTCTCGCATGCTCAATCCGATCCACAGAGAAATCGACACCAACCACCTGCCCTGCTGGCTGCACGGCATCATGCAGGATGTGAGAGGTCAAACCGGGTCCGCAACCAATGTCGGCAACACGCATGCCGGGAGCAAGGCCAGCCCACTGCGCTTGCTTGAGCACCGCCTGCGGATCCGTCTTGAGTTCAAGACGCTCAATCTCCTGAGCATCTTCCATTATGTATTCAAGAAAGTCAGTTGTCATGGTGGAGGGATGTTAACGATGATGTGGTGGGAATGCAATGGAATAGATGACATCCAAAAGTAATTTAAGTCACTAATGAACACGTAACCCACTCCTTACAATGATCAATCGTTATGACAATTCCTTCTCGGACAAGGCCACACCGGGAATCTCATACCCGCAGAAGTTACACAGGTTTCTGGTCAGATCCGTGTCAACAAACTGCAGACGCTGCCGACGAATCACCGTTTTCCCGCAAGCCGGGCAAATCGTATCGCTGGCACCGGGTTCGTTGACGTTGCCCAGATAGACATACTTCAAGCCAGCCCGGCGGCCAAGATCACGGGCCTGGTATAAAGTGGTCACCGGAGTTGCCGGGCGATCGAGCATCTTGTAAGTGGGATAAAAGGCTGAGATGTGCCAGGGGACGTCTCGACCAAGCTCATCGGCAATGAATGTGGCTATCTGCCTCAATTCATCTTCACTGTCGTTATGTCCGGGAATCACCAGAGTGGTGACTTCCAGCCAGATACCGAGCCGCCGGTAATCACGCAGGCAATCAAGGACGCCTTCCAGCGACGCGCCTGTGACCTCCTTGTAAGCCTTGTTTGAAAAGCCTTTCAAATCGACGTTGGCAGCATCGAGATATGGGGAGATTGCTTCCAGTGCAGCAGTCGTCGTATAGCCGTTGGTGACAAAGACGTTCTTGATTCCGGCAGCTTTGGCAAGGACCGCAGTATCATAGGCATATTCGTAGAAGATGGTTGGCTCGGTGTAAGTATAGGAGATACTTGAGGCCCCACTCTCTACAGCGCGTCGCACAATTTCCTGTGGAGAGGTTTGCGTGCCGGGGATACCGGAGCGTTCATGGGGCCACTGGGATATCTGGTGGTTCTGACAATGCAGGCAACGGAAGTTACAACCGACAGTAGCGAGCGACAGGCTGTTTGAGCCCGGGTGGAAATGGTAGAGGGGTTTCTTTTCGATCGGGTCGACATTTTCAGCGACTGTCTGACCGTAAACCAGGGTGAAGAGTTCGCCTTCGCGGTTTTCCCGCACACCGCAACGCCCTCGTCGGCCATCGGCAATTACGCAGTGAAAGCGACAGAGGTTGCAGCGGACCCTGCCCTCGTCAAGCGCTTCCCAGAATTTTGCGGGATGGAGGTTCATAGGGGAAGTATAGCAGGTTGGGTGCTGGGTGCTGGGTTAAGGGTTAAAGCGAACTACCTTTTACCACGAACCTTTCTCCCTTTACCCAATGTTAAAACATAAACCGGCGCATACTCACGTTCATCAGCAAACCGATCCCTGTCATGGTCGTCACCATGCTGGTTCCACCATAAGAAAAAAGCGGCAAGGGCACACCAACGACCGGCAGCAGACCGATCACCATGCCGAGATTAACGACAATGTGCCAGAAGAGCATGGCCGAGACACCGATGGCGAGATACATGCCGAAACGGTCGTTGGAACGTAAGGCAATATGCAGCCCCCAGATAACAATCAGGCAATAGAGTGACAACAGCAGGAGGCAGCCGATCAGTCCCCACTCTTCGGCAAAGACAGAGAAAGCAAAGTCGGTATGCCGCTCAGGGAGGAAAGAGAGTTGCGACTGGGTTCCCTTCATGAAGCCCAACCCGTCGATACCGCCGCTGCCCACGGCAATCTTGGACTGGATGATGTGATAGCCGGCACCAAGAGGATCTCGCTCCGGGTTAAGAAAGGTCATAATGCGTTGTTTCTGGTAGTTGTGCAAAAGGAACCATCCGCCCCCAGCAGCAGCGAAACCTGTCACCCCCAGGAATACAACGGCATTGCGCTGAACCCCGGCAAAGAGAGCCATGGTGCCGCCGATACACAACACCAGCAGGGCGGTGCCAAGATCAGGTTGTTTCATGATGAGCAGGGCAGGAACCGCAAGCAGCAATCCCGGAGCGATCAACTCCTTCAAATTGAAGCCACGCAGATGCTCCTTCTCACTGAAAAATCGCGCCAGAGCAATGATGATGACGATCTTCATAATCTCGCTGGGCTGCACGTTGAAACCGGCCAGGCTGATCCATCGCGTCGCGCCCATACTGGTTTTACCGACAGCCAGAACCAGTATCAACAACAGCAGGTTGCCACCGTAGAGTGGAAAGCTTAAATACTCAAGGTGGCGGTAATCGAGGAGGCAAACGAGGGCAATAATCACCAACCCCAGCCCCAACCAGTAGAACTGCTTGACATAAACCGGTTCGGCCGCGGTGGTCCAGGATGATGTGGCACTGTACATATTGGCGATGCCGATGACTGCAATCAGCAGAATCAGCAAAATATATGTCCAGTTAAAATTTGTGATCAAACGTCTGTCAAACATGGCTCAATCCCTGAAAACAACTTTTTCGGGCTCTTCATCCTTAAAATAGGCATCATACATGGCTTTAGCCACCGGCGCTGCTGCGCTTGAACCGTGACTCCCATGTTCGACAACAACCGCGATGGCAATCTGCGGATTCTTTGCCGGCGCATAAGAGACGAAGAGCGCATGATCCCTGTACTTGTAAGGGATCTCGTCGTCCTCCAGCTCTTCTTCATCGTCATCCTGGCGACGAATAACCTGGGCCGTGCCGGTTTTACCCGAGAACCTGACCTTTTTCAGGCGACTGCGCCAGGCCGTGCCACCAACATCGTTGACGACAGATTCCATGGCATTCTGCACCGCTGCGATCGCAGCTTTCGGCCAGACCGTTTCATTCAGTTTTTCAGGTTTAAGCATCCATTCGGTAGTACCTTCAAGATCGACAATCTTCTGCACGATCTGTGGTTTCCAAACCGTACCGCCGTTGGCGAGGGCTGCAGTCATGGTGGCCAGCTGCAGAGGAGTCGTTAAAACGAAGCCCTGACCAATCGCAGAGATGACCGTTTCACCGTCATACCAGCTGGTACCAAAACGTTTCTTCTTCCACGCCCTGGTCGGGATCAGCCCGGAGCGTTCAGCCCCGAAGGGAAACCCCGTCTTCTGACCCAATCCCATCCGGGTCGCCGCGCTGGAGATTCTGTCGATCCCGGCTTCCAGGCCGACACGGTAAAACCAGACATCACAACTTTCCTTGATGGCTTTATGCAAATCAACCTTACCATGGCCTCTTTTCTTCCAGCAGCGATATTTGAAGCTCTTGTTGAGCTGAAAACTACCGTTGCAGGTAAATGTGGTGGAAGGAGTCGCAGTGCCGGCCTCAAGAGCGGCCAGGGCGACCATCATTTTGAAGGTAGAACCTGGAGGGTACTGGCCGCGCAACGCCTTGTTGGTCATTGGCCGCCTGGGGTTGTCGATCAGTTCACGCCACTCCTCGCTGCTGATTCCGCGGGCGAACCAGGCAGGATCAAAGGTCGGACGGCTCACCAAAGCCAGAACTTCACCGTTATTAACATCCAAAGCGACAGCGGCGCCGGCCTGATCGCCAAGAGCCTCTTCTGCTGCTTTTTGCAAGTTCGTATCGATCGTCAGGTAAAGGCTCTGCCCGGGCAGCGGGCTGCGCGTAGTGACTTGGCGGAGCTCACGACCCTTAACATTGACTTCGATGCGTTTCTGGCCAGCAGTGCCACGCAAACGATCTTCAAACATCCTCTCAAGAGCCGTCTTACCAACCATTTCACCGGAGCGATAACCCTTGAAGCCTGATTTACCCAGCTCTTCTTCGGTCACCTCGCCAAGATAGCCAGTCAGGTGAGCGGCCAGTTCACCGTGCGGGTAGGCACGAAACGGCTTGACCTCAACCAGGATTCCAGGCAAGTCAACGGAGTTCTCCTGAACCTTTTCCATCGCCTCACGGCCGACATCCTCAAGCAACGGCAGAGGTCGATAGCGAGGTAAGCGTTGTCCCTCTTTCCAGCGCTCTGCAAGCTTTTCCTCATCAACCTCGAGCAACTCAGAGAGAGTTCCGAAGAGCTCTTCCCGATCACCAACCTCTTGACGCAGGGCAGAAACGGTAAACGCCGGTCTGTTATCAACCAGTAAGGCGCCGTGACGGTCAAACACAGCCCCTCGTGGTGCCTCGATCGCTACGTAGCGGATGCGATTACGCTCAGAAAGATCACGATAATGCTCAACGCCAAGGACCTGCAAAAACCACAGACGAAGCGCAAGGATAAAGAAAACTCCAGCAATGATTATGGAGGAGACGACAAACCGGCGTCGCAGTCCTGGAGTTTCTTCGGGAGACGGGTTAAGACTCATAACGGCTATCAAGCTTGCGAAGGCCGGGCAGATCTTTACGCGGCATGAAGGTCCGCTGCGACCAGACAGTGATCCGCAACAGGATCAGAGCAGCAATAAAATTCAGCAGCAACTGCACCGGCAGATGCCAGGCCATTTGCGGCCATATCCGTACGGCGTGACTGAAAAAATCGAGGGCAAAGGCTGTGAGAACCGAGTGAAGAATCGTTCCAGCGAGAACCAGAAGTAACAGGAGTGGCGAACTTTCTGTATTAACCCGGGTGACAATCCCACGCACCGCAAGAAAAATCCCGAGCAGGACAAAACCATGCAGGCCGGGAAAAGCACCGGCAACGCCACCGTAGAACCAGCCCATAAGATAAACCAGGGAACCGCCTCTCCATGGCCCCTCATGAAGACCAAGGTAAACCACCAGGATAAGCAACAGGTCAGGTTTGTAATCTCCGGTGGGAATCAGAGGCAGGAGTACCGTCTGCAGGATGATAGCGATCCCCGCCAGGGAAAAATAAATCAGGGTACGGTTCATTGCGGCCCCCGTAGCAGGACCAGGACCTCCTCAAGGTGAGAGAAGTCGACGGATGGAATGACCTCTATCGCTTGAAAAAGTCCGAACTCCTGTCTTTCCACGCTGCCGACGTTACCAACGACCAGGCCTTTAGGGAAGACTCCGCCCATACCGCTGGTGACGACCCGGTCACCGACCTTGACCTCTTCCTGACGCAGCACAAAATCAAAGACCAGTAGTTCACCCTGTCCGCGACAGACACCGCGTGCACGGTTATGCTGCAACAGGCTGGCAACTGCCGAGGAAGCATCGGTCACCAGGAGAACCCGTGAGAAACGTGGGCTGCTGCGCACAACGCGACCGACGACACCTTCGGCGACAACCACCGGCATCCCTTCGGTAACGCCATGTTCCTGACCTTTGTCTATCATGACAGTCCGAAACCAGCTGGACGCGTCTTCGGCAATCACGCGGGCGGGCAGCGTGTCAATGTCCTGAGTCTCTTTGAAGTCGAGTAACAGTCTCAGGCGTTTGTTCTCCAGACGAACTTCGTCACTCTGCGTCAAAACCGCGCGCAAGGTACGATTCTCTTCGGTCAGCGTGCGATTCTCATCTGCCGTGTCGACCAGGTAAAGGTAATGTTCCCAGGTATTGGCGACCCCAAGAATCATATTGTCGAAGCCGACCTGTACCGGCCCGGTCAAACGCAGCACCACGCTCTCGAGAAAATTCGTCTCCTCCTGCTGGCGCAGACTGACCGAATACCAGAGCAGGGCAACCAGAAGCAGCAAGCCTCCGAGAAGCAAAGGTCTATTTTTTTGCCACCATTCCCACATGCTTCAATTCCACGAAAAAAGAGGGCGAAAGGCCCTCTTTTAAATACTGCAAAATCATAGCGGTTACCGGATAAAGAAGTGCCCGCCTTGCCCGAGGACGATTAAGAGGCCACGGTGACCTGCTTGAGCAGATCCAGTTCATCCAGAACCTTCCCCGACCCCAACACAACACAGGAGAGAGGATCTTCAGCAATCACGACTGGCAACCCGGTCTCTTCACGCAACAGCTGGTCAAGGTTACGCAACAGGGCTCCGCCACCGGCCAGGACTATACCTTTATCAACGATATCGGCAGCCAACTCCGGTGGAGTTCTTTCCAATGAAATTCTTACGGCTTCAACGATTGCATTAATCGGTTCGGAGAGCGCCTCACGAATTTCCTGGGCACCGATTTCCAGAGTCTTGGGAATACCGCTTACCAGGTCACGACCTTTGACCTCCATGGTATCGACCTTGCCCTCTTCCGGCGAGTAAGGGCCCATCTTGTCGCCACCCACCCGAACACTTTTCGCATAAACGATGCCGGCAAGGGAGATAACAGCCACCTCGGTGGTTCCCCCGCCGATATCGACGATCATGTTACCAGAAGCTTCAGTGATCGGCAGGCCGGCACCAATCGCAGCAGCCATAGGCTCTTCGATCAGGTAAACCTCGCGTGCACCGGCCGACTCAGCAGATTCCTTGACCGCACGTTTTTCGACCTGAGTGATCCCGGAGGGGACACAAATCACGATGCGGGGACGAACCAGCGCTTTGCGGTTATGGATTTTACGAATGAAGTAGCGCAGCATCTCTTCGGTGATGTCAAAATCAGCGATGACGCCGTCTTTCATAGGGCGAATGGCAACGATACTGCCGGGAGTACGACCGAGCATATTCTTTGCGTCGGTGCCAACGGCCAGGACTTTCTTCTGCCCGACCGAATCTTTCTGTACCGCGACGACCGAAGGTTCGCTGACGACCACCCCTTTACCTTTGAGGTAAACGAGAGTGTTCGCAGTGCCAAGGTCGATCGCCAGATCGTTGGAGAACATACCTAATATTGCATCAAACACGTTGATCATAATGTGTGGCAACTCCTTTCAGGAGATCAGTGAGTCCGCTAAAGCTGGAAAATGTTGTTAACACTAGCAAAAGCCCCCCGGCTTTTCAAGAGATAAACCTTATTCTTATGGCAACTTACGAGAAAAAACCGCCAAGGTTAATGCGCCCTCGCCCATCAAAAATATCGACAAGCCCCATGCCAACAGAGGAAGGGCACACAATAACATTTAATTTAGGCAACTTAGGACTAGCTAAAAGCCTTCAAGTCCGCGATTCACGTGAGAGTAAAAACTGTTGCATTTACACAGACGATTGTCTAACATTCGGCCCTATTGCTTTGGAGGCCTTCGCTCTATCCGTGACACGACAAAAATGGATGGCACGATCAATGGCCAAATGACATAAATTTCCACTCGAGGAGAACATTCAACTCATGCTCGATTTTGTGCGTAACAAACAGAAATCAATCATCATCAAGATCGCCTTTGCCATCATCATCCTCAGCTTCGTCATCGGCTACGCTATGCTCTCCACGCCCGGAGGTCCTGCAGGTGAAGACCAGAGCGCTGAAGCAGCAGTCGTTAATGGCAAGGCCATCGCGTACAATGATTTCCAGACCACCTACAGCAACCTCTACCAGGTCTACCAGAACATCTACCAGGACCAGTTTACGCCGGCCCTCGAAAAACAACTGAAGCTCGCCGAGAAAACGCTCGACAGCCTGATAGACCAGGCACTGCTGCAGGACGAAGCAGAGCTTCAACAAATTGAGATCAGCGGCAAGGAGCTGGTCGACGCCATCGCCAACATCCCGGCCTTTCAGGAGAATGGCGTTTTTAGCAAGGATCGTTATCTGCAGGTCCTCGCCTACCAGCGTTTGAACAGCGAGCAGTTCGAAGCGATGCAACGCAGCGAACTGATAACCAGTAAGGTTCGTGAGCAGCTGCAAGCTGGCATTACGGTCACCGATGAAGAGATCGATGAAGAGTTTCGCAACAACAACGAGAAAGTTAACCTTAACTATGTCAGCCTGACGCCGGCGTCCTTTGAGAAAAAGGTCAAGGTGACTAATGAAGCCCTCGCCACCTACTTTGCAGAGCAGCAGGAAGTTTTTCGAACCCCTGAGATGGTGTCCCTGCAGTACCTGCAATTCGTTCCAGAGCGTTATATTGATGAAGTGACTTTCGACGAGAACGAGCTCGACAAGTATCATCGTCGCCACCTCGAGCAGTTCGAGATCCTCGAAAAGATCAAGGCCTCGCATATCCTGATCAAGGTTGATGAAGGTACGGATCAAGCTGTCCGCGAAGAGAAGAAGGCTTTCGCTGAAAAACTGCTTGAAGAGGTCAAGGCCGGAAAAGATTTCGCCGAGCTCGCCAGGGTGAACTCCGATGACACGGCAAGCGCCGTAAAGGGAGGTAACCTCGGCTACTTCACCCGCGGTTCCATGGTCAAGCCTTTCGAGCAAGCAGCCTTCAACATGAAACCGGGGGACATCAGCGAAGTGGTTGAGACAACCTTCGGTTACCACATCATTAAGGTGGAAGAGTACACCGAACCGGGTGTGCGGTCTCTCGAAGAGTCCATGGACGAAGTCAAAACAGGGCTGCGTCAGGAAAAAGCTAAGCAACTGGCCTTCGAAAAGGCGATGGACGCTTACAATATCAATCGCAAAACGGGTGATCTTGAATCTGCGGCCACGACCAACGAGCTGGGGCTGAAAGAATCAGGTCTCTTCGGCCGCGACGGCTACATAGACGGCATAGGAAGCAACGCAGAGATCATCAACGCCGCCCATCTTCTTGAAGAGAACAAGTTGGCCAAACCGGTGGCTACCGATAACGGCATCATCCTCTTTGCCCTCAAGGAGCGCGTAGCCAGTCACATTCCTGAGCTGGACGAGGTCAAAGACCTGGTCACCGCTGCTTATCAGGCCATGGAAGCAGTCAAACTTGCAAAAGCGACCGCTGAAGAAATGGTTGCCAACCTGGCTGATGGTGGTTCTCTTGCGAAGCTTGCAAAGAGAGAACGTCGGAAGAGCTTTCAACTGCGGCTTTCGAGGTCAAAGAGGGAGAGACTACGATCGATCAATTCTTCGAGATTCAGAAACGCTTCGTTGTCGTCGAAGTCAATGAGAAGATCGCTGCTGACGTGACCTTGTTGGACGAAGCCAAGCGCGCAGAACTGCAGAAAACGATTCTCAGCCGCAAGCAGAACGAGGCGGTAGAGAATCGCCTCGAAGAGCTCCGCAGTGCCGCAACGATCGTTATCGCACCCCGCATACAGGATCTGATCAACAAGGAGAGATAACCGTGAGTGCTATTGTCCTCGAAAGCAACATGCCCACCCTGAAGATGGTCAATCGCGGCAAAGTCCGTGACATCTACGATCTTGGCGAGCACCTTCTGATCGTCACATCCGATCGTCTTTCCGCGTTTGATGTCATCATGAATGAAGGCATCCCGAAGAAAGGTCAGGTTCTCAATAAGTTTTCCGTCTTCTGGTTCAACCAGATGTCCGACATTGTTCCAAATCACATTGTTGCTACCGATGTAAGTGACTACCCGGCAGAAACCCACATCTACCGCGACCAGCTCGAAGGTCGTAGCATGCTGGTCAAGAAAGCCAAGCCGCTACTGGTTGAATGCATTGTTCGCGGCTATGTTTCCGGATCGGGGTGGAAAGATTATCAGAAAAACGGCAGCATCTGCGGCATCTCTTTACCAGAGGGCCTGCTCGAAAGCGAACAACTGGAAAAACCGATCTTTACGCCTTCGACCAAGGCGGAGCTCGGCGAGCACGATGAGAACATCTCTTTTGAAGAGACCATCAAGCTCTGCGGTCAAGAGATAGCCGAGCAAATTCGTGACATAACCCTGGAAGTTTATAGTCGCGCTCGTGACTTTGCCCGTGACAAGGGTATCATTATCGCTGACACCAAAATTGAATTCGGCACCATGCCCGACGGCAGCCTGATCTGGATCGATGAAGCAATGTCACCGGATTCTTCACGTTTCTGGCCTCAGGAGCTATACAAGCCGGGTGGTCCTCAGCAAAGCTTCGACAAGCAGTTCGTCCGTGATTACCTGGAGACCCTCGACTGGAACAAACAGGCGCCACCCCCACCTCTCCCGGAGGATATCGTTAACAAGACCTCGGAGAAGTACCAGGAAGCGCTCTTCAAACTGACTGGCATCACCCTGTAAGCGCAGCAGTGCCCCTCGAAAGGTTTGCAGTGCCAAAGATAATCAACATGACCAGATTCATGATCGCGATCAGTTGCACCGTCACCCTGCTTCTAGGTGGCTGTGCAGCTTTATCCGTTAAGGAGGACAACCTTCCAGTCGACGTCGTGATCAGCCGTGCTGAGCAACTGATCATGGCCAAAGCCTATGCGGCGGCAGCTGAAGAATATGTCGTCATCATCAGAATGGAACCGACCATCGGCAGTCACTACCTCCGCCGCGCCGAGGTCCTCGAGCGCATCGACGAGGACAAGGAAGCTCACAGCACCTACGAGCGAGGCCTCGAGATGGTACCTGAAGATGACCCTGACCAACTCGAGCTTATGCACCGATTGGCCTTGGTCGATGCCAACCACCTGTTCAAACTCGATGAGGCAGAAGAACTCCTTACACGTCTCCCGGCGAGAAGCATCGAAAAACTTGACCTGGCAGCCTTCCTTTACTACCAGGCCAGCCAATACAATGAAGCCATCGAACTTCTGAACAAAGCCCTTGAGAAAGTTCGGGATGCCGACCAGAAAGCTTTGCTGCTATACCACGCCGCCCTGATTTACGTAAAACTCGAGGATGAGAAAAACACCTTCGGTTCACTCTACTTCGCAATTAACAACGCCGAACACCTCGGCCTGATTCGCGACATCGAGCAACTCTGGCAAGAACTCAACGAAATACCAGAAGGCGCAGACACTATTCCAAAATTTTGACACCGGTCAATGCCGGACGCGTAAAAGTGCGTTAAGCTAACTCCACATCTAAACATTATTGGAGAAACGCTATGTCTAGCCAACCCGCTCAAATTCATGTAGATCCTGCCAAGGCATACGCCTTGGGTGAAATGACACCCTATCAGGACGGCGCAGTTGTCAGCCGCACCCTGTTGCAGCACGAAACCGGAACCCTCACAGTTTTCAGCTTTGATGCCGGCCAGGCTCTCTCCGAGCACACCGTCCCGTTCCATGCTTTCGTACAGGTCCTTGATGGCGAGGCCGAAATCATCATCGGCGGCAAACCGGTCAGCGTCTCTGCAGGAGAGATCGTTCTGATGCCCGGAGGCATTTCCCACGAAGTCAAGGCCATGAAACGTTTCAAGATGCTGCTCACCCTCTTCCGCAGCACCTCGGGCAGTGACAGCGAATTCAAAAACAACTGACCGATTGCACAGCAAGACAAGCGCCGGCAATCTGTGTAAAAAAGCAGTTGACACTCTGATACCGCTCTGCTATAAATCTGCACCTGTTCGGGGCTATAGCTCAGCTGGGAGAGCGCTTGAATGGCATTCAAGAGGTCAGCGGTTCGATCCCGCTTAGCTCCACCAAACAATATCAAGGACTTACGGCAATTAGCTGTAAGTCCTTTTTTGTTGATATGCCCTCTGGGTAACAAGATAGGTAACAAGTTTCTTGTGTTACCCTCCTTTTATTGGGCTAGACAGGGC
>JAAXQF010000516.1 GCA_012974435.1 Desulfuromonadales bacterium
GCTGAGGCCTCATAACTGTAGAGCCTCATAGATCGAAATTGCTAAAATCAAACAAATAAGGGGGCGGAATTTACATTCCGTCCCCTTATAACGTTCTTACTGTTAGTAGAATTCTACTCGTTCGCCGCCTTCGGACAACCGGCGCAACCACCACCGCTGTCAGCAGAAGCACAAGACGCGGCCTTGCCGCCATAGCCCTGATCGTACCAGCCGCCACCCTTGAGGGCGAACCCGGCTTGCGAGATCAGCTTGGTTACTGCACCATTACACTCTCTACACTCGGTGAGCGGTGCATCGGAAAATTTCTGTCGAGCCTCAAAAACCAGCCCGCACTCTTTACATTGATATTCGTACAACGGCATAGGAAACACCTCTTATAATAAAATTCGTCGGTAATTTAATGACTTTGAGAGCAGATGTCAACCCCCCAGCAAATCTTCAACAAGACGAGCTACTTCCAGAAGATCAGCGTCCTCAAGCAACAACCGCTTGTGACGGGACGTTTCACCAGAGATTATCTTAACATAACTCCTGGGCAGACTGCAGAGTTTGGCCATGAAGAGACAACAAGCCTTGTTGGCGGCGCCATCGACAGGCGGAGCGGTCAAAGCAACCTTGAGCTCCTCTCCTTGCAGACCGACAACCTTGTTGCGACTGGCTCGGGGTTGGATATAGAGAAAGACTTCGACACCTGCGTCGGTTTGCCGCAGGTAGGGCAGGCTCACTTGAGAAGGTCCTCTTCACTATTAGGGTCATACGGATCGAATTCGAAAGAGAGTTCAGGAGGCTCATGTTCAAGAGGTGACTCAGGTCCTTCAGCCGTCGGCACCAACGACTCTGCCTCATCGAACTCAGCTTCTTCGACAGACGCTTCCGCAGAGACTTCATCTGTGCTGGAGTCATTTTTTTCAACAAAGGGGAGCGGCTCTTCAAGCATCCTGGCATCGGCATCGGGGGCATTAAGAGCCACAGTATTCAGATCGATCATGCGAATATGCTTTTCCAGCAAACCACGCAGGC
Organism: Desulfuromonadales bacterium; assembly: GCA_012974435.1. Lineage (GTDB taxonomy): Bacteria > Desulfobacterota > Desulfuromonadia > Desulfuromonadales > BM103 > M0040. The sequence continues at coordinate 1,021 of JAAXQF010000516.1, forward strand.
TGACTTCAAAATCAATCTTCTGGCGTTTGATCTCCTGGATTTCATCAATCAGCTGAACGCGACGTTCTTCTGCATTGTGCATCAACCGTTCGGCCTTGATCTCGGCCTCAGCCATCATGACATCAACCTCACGACGAGCGGTCGACTTGAGCTCTTGGGTAATCTTCTGGGTCGTCACCAGAGTTTCTTTCAGGGTCTCTTCGCGTTCACGCATCTCACTCAGGGTCGCGTTAACCCGATCAAGAGACTCCTGAAGGTTCTGATTCTTACCGACCAAGCGCTCTAATTCTTCGGCCAGCATTTCCAGGAACTGATCAACACCAGCCTTCTCATAACCGAAAGGACGCGATTTGAACTGCTGCTGCTGAATATCGATCGGGCTGATTCGCATGGCCACCTCAGAATCCGCGGCTGAACTGCACAATAATGTTCAGCAGTATCTTTTCAACAATCGTCAGCGCAAACAGCAAGGCAATCGGTGAGAGGTCGATACCACTGAACTGCAACGGCAGATAGCGTTTCATCAGGGCAAGCACCGGCTCGGTTGCACTGTAGAGAAAACGTACGATCGGATTGTAAGGATCGGGGTTCACCCAGGAGATGAGAGCCCGGGCGATGACGATAAAAATATAAACCTGAAACACCAGACTGACGATGTCGTAGAGCGAAGACCAGAGAACTTGCATGAGCACCTCGAAAGATATCGTTAAACAGCAACGATAATGACTATTTATGTCTGATATTATATAGCTTAATACAGACTGATCAGTCAAACTCTTTCCCTGACAAGTTTCGGGAAAAACGTTGATTTCTCAGCATCTTGAGGCCATAATAGCGACCTTTATACGAGAATATTCATTTTTACATACTTATTTTAAGGAGAGAATCATGGTTCAGACCAACAACCTCAAAGTCAGCGCCGTAACGCCCTTGATTGCTCCGGCAGACCTCAAGCAGGTCTTGCCACTCTCGGAAAAGGCCGCCGGCTTTGTCGCCGCCTCCCGTGAACAGATTCAGGACGTCCTCTGGAATCGCGACCCGCGGATGATGGTCGTCGTCGGCCCCTGCTCCATTCACGACCCCAAGGCCGCTCTCGAATATGCGGAACGGCTGGCCAAGCTGAATGAGGAACTTAAAGATCAATTGCTGCTGGTCATGCGCGTCTACTTTGAAAAGCCCCGCACCACCATCGGCTGGAAAGGCCTGATCAACGATCCGGACCTTGACGAGTCGCACCAGATTTCAAAAGGTCTCGGTATCGCCCGCCGTTTGATGCTTGACATCACCGACAGGGGATTGCCGGTCGCCACGGAGATGCTCGATCCGATTACTCCACAATATATGGCTGACACGATCAGCTGGGGTGCCATTGGTGCCCGCACCACCGAAAGCCAGACTCACCGTGAAATGTCGAGTGGCCTCTCCTTCCCGGTCGGTTTCAAGAACGGCACTGATGGCAACCTGCAGATTGCCATCGACGCCATGGGCGCGGCATGCCACTCGCACAGTTTTCTCGGCATTAACCGTGAGGGTCGCATCTCTATCGTAAAAACCACGGGCAACCCTGATGTCCACATGGTGCTGCGCGGCGGCAACGACAAGCCCAACTACGAATCCGCTGACATTGCCCAGGTTATGGAGAAACTGGCGAAATCGAACATCAAAACATCCATTATGGTCGACTGCAGCCACGCCAACTCCCACAAAGACCATACCCGGCAGGAAGGTGTCATGAATGATGTTATTGAACGGGAGACCACGGAACGTATGCTGCGTCACGCTCACGCCAAACTCAAGGAGTGCGGAGGTCGCAACCTGCCCGCAAAGTAATGAGTAAAAACAGTTGCTGCCCACCACCTGAGCCGGAAACGTCCTGCTGCCCTCCAAGTGAGGATGGCACAGAGTGTTGTCCGCCTGAACAGAGCTCCGAACCATGTTGTGCGGAGGTTGCCGACGACCGGCCAGGCTATAAACTCTGGCCTTTCGTTTGCGGTTGGACAACCGCATCAGGGCAGAAGATTCCTAAAGTTGCAACACGCCTCACCGCAACAGACATTGCGGGCCGCTGGCAGATGCGCTGGGGTTTCGGGCGAACGCGCTACAGTATCGCACCGGGGCTCTACGCCATCGGCACCCCCTCAGGCGACAGCCCGGTCCTGGTGACCGCCAACTACAAGATGACCTTCGACATCCTCCGCCGCGACATGTACGGCCACGATGCCTGGATACTGGTCATCGACACCAAAGGCATCAACGTCTGGTGTGCCGCTGGCAAAGGGACCTTCGGCACAGACGAAATCGTGCGTCAGGTTGAAAGAGCTAAGCTACAGGACGTCGTCAAGCATCGCATCCTGATCCTACCGCAGCTCGGTGCCCCGGGAGTTGCCGCTCACGAAGTTAGCAAAGCCTGCGGCTTCAAAGTTGTTTATGGACCTGTTCGCAGCAACGACCTGCCAGAGTTTGTCGATACCGGAAACAAAGCCTCACCGCAGATGCGGCGGGTCACCTTTGGCCTGGTCGACCGCTTGGTCCTGACACCTGTGGAGCTGGTTTACATGTGGAAGCACACTCTCTACAGTATTGTGGCTCTCTTTATTCTCGGCGGCATAGGCCCTGAGATTTTTTCCCTTTCAGCAGCATGGTCGCGCGGCGGCGCTGCCGTTGCAACAGGGATAATGGCCCTTCTGACCGGTGCGGTGCTTACTCCAATTCTACTGCCTTGGATTCCTGGGCGTGCCTTCGCCAAAAAGGGCGCAATAACCGGCATCGCAATCGGATTGGCTGCCTCCCTTGTCTTTTCTGACTCCCTGGGATGGCTGAACACACTGGCCCTGATCATTGCCACAGCGACAATCTCATCATGGTGCGCCATGCACTTCACAGGCTCATCAACCTTCACCTCACCATCGGGCGTTGAGAAAGAAATGCGCCAGGCGATACCTGCGCAAGCAGCGGCTCTGCTGGTCGGCGCTCTTTGCTGGTTGGCTGCGGCTTTTTAAAAGGGAAAGAGAGACAAAATGACAACCCCACGCTACATTGAAAATGTTGCCAGCTTGAAGCTTGATGAGGAACGCTGCATCGGTTGCGACCTTTGCACCGCGGTCTGCGTGTTGCGAAGATCCACCGTCAGAAACACACGACTGGGAACCACGTTGCGAGAGTTCGGATGGGCATCGATCACACCGGTGGTCGTCAACGCCCCGGCGCCGGTCTCCTCGCTGCTGTC
>JAAXQF010000093.1 GCA_012974435.1 Desulfuromonadales bacterium
CCTTTTATAGAGAGGGTATATAATGTTGTGTGCAGATAACTGTCATGATTGACAACAATCGCCTAATGTTTTGTCCAACTTTCTCTATTTGTGGCATTTTCACGGATCCTCCTTTTCGGTTGATACATTATTTCTTTATTTTTTTTCCATCTATTTCTAAAATAACCCCACAGTAAGCCTAAAACGCCGTAAGCAATGGCCCAAGTAACGACATTTACTATATCAATGAAAAATCTTTGATTGTCAGCTATTGGTGTATTAGCAGAGACTAAATGAAGGAAAATAGCGACTCTAATACCTGCTAAATCATGGATAAAACTTAAGTAAAAACAAAACTGGCCAAATGTTTCAGATACTGGCCAAGCGAAATGCAAGGCATATAAACCTACAGAAGCATATGGGACCACCAAACCAAACGATGTACCTAAAATGGTACTTCTTAATATTTGCGATTTATTGCGAGTTGCAAACCACGTAACAAACGGTACAAGCCATAGGAAGTTTAAATAGATGTCTGATCTCATACCCCTCCCTATTCACATTTATGAATCAAAAATACAACCGAGCCCGTAGGCCGAAGACCCAACTATCGTCGTCTTCGGGATTGAGAGCAGGGTTTTTGATGTATTGAATATCCGGGGTGATCTGGAGATTCTTCATCACCTGGAGGCGGCAAAACAACTCGGTGGTATACTGATCATCAAGATCCGGGCCAAAGGTGTCCTCGTTCGGTTGACCCCAGTTGAAACCCAGCCCAAGCAAGCTATTATTGGTTCCCCAGTGATAGCCGAGACCGGCGCTAACGGTTTTCTGCAAAAGGCTGCCGCCGTCATCGGCGTAACCAGCTCGTACAAAAGGCATCCACTTATCGTTAAAGGCATGTGCAAAGGAAAAATTAACACCCCAGCCACTTGAAACACCAGCCGTTTCACGTTCATCTGCATGCCAGTATGTGACATGTGTGTTGTCAAAATAAAAGCGATCTGGAGAGGTCACCCATCCCAGCTCGATGGTTTTGAAAAACTCATGGTCGCCAAAGGTGTCAAATCCCTCAAACGGATCCGTGGAGTCTGCGTTACTGTCTGCAAACCCTCCAATAATGTAAAGGTTGTCGGTGAGCATAGCATTGACGTACGCCCCTAATGCAGCGTCATCTGGCACTGCCATCGAGGCACCGCCTGTGGCAAACACAAAGTTGCTGAAGCCTGTCCACGGGGAGGCAAGCGCATAGAGATCAACCCAGTCCGTCGTATCGATCATGCCTGCGATAATTTCCAGGCGGTTTTGGTTCAGATTCTGTTTCCAATAGAGGTTGGTGAGTCGGCCCTCGATGTCGCTGAGAGTTGGGTAAGTCACTCCTGCAAATCCAATCTGGGATGCGGTGCCATTTGGTGGAATATCTGTGTATTTATGCCTATGTTCAACCTTAAAGATGAAAGAACCGGTATTGCCTGATTCGCGGCCAACGAGCTCCCAGGATCCGTAAAATCGAGCGGCACCACCAGCAAAAAAATCCTCATCATAGATGGTATTGGTTGCACCAACAAAACCCGCGGTGTAATCCAACGTGAAAGAGAGTCCATACTCCTTGCGCAGATTTTCTTTCCAGTCGGTATAGTTCTGCGGCAAGGAAACGTCGGTTAACGATTCTTTGAGCCTTTCATCGTCTGCCATCTGCCCGGGAACTGAGCCGGGGCCACCAAACTGTTGCATAGCCGCAGAACGATCGTTTTCAGGAGTTTGTTTCGCCTGAACCATTGTCGATTGAATCGATAACAAAAGTCCCAGCGCTATTATGATAAAACAACCTGGTCGTTTCAAGCTTACGCTCATTTTAATACCATCCTTTTGTCAGGTTACTCAGATCCTCGATGAGTATAGCCCTCGCGGGCTATACTCATCAGGCATTAATGTAAATTGCCAGTTCGATAATCGACTACCCCATCCAACCGGTATAAGGCTTCCGCATGGCCCCTGCATGCATGAAATTCGTCATGGTCACGAAATCCCACACATTACGACGAACTGCATTCTGAATGGCGTGTGCATAGGGAGGAAACTCTGTGCACTCCAATACGATCCCGCCAACGTCCGGATGCTCCTTGACCATCTTTTTCGCCAGATCAACCAATTCCTTCTCAAGCTTCTTAGGATTGAAGCGGCCCGTTTCACCGGTAACCTTACCCATCTCCTTGCCATCTTCGTTCCCGTAGACCACGACACGTTTCATGTCCTTATCCGATACTCCGGAGTTTTTGAGCGCAGGAGAAGGCATCAACAATTTCTTGCTCGCAGTCAGGACACCGACTTTTTTGTTGTCTCCGACGCTGGTTAAGAGCATGGGGAGTTGCATCAGGGATCCGCTAAAAAATTGCACGCCTGGATCGAGGGACGCAGACACTTCAGGTTGGTAGTTGGCAAAGAAGCCACAATTGCCGATGATTGTGGTTACGCCTTGCACCGTGAGTCGCTTGCAGGCTGCGATGAGCTTTTTCATAACCACTGGATGCGGCTTGTCTGCCAATACCCAGAAGGGATCGATCTCTTCGATCAACTCATACAAAACCGGAAAGTCAAACGTGGTCGGATTACCCACATCACCGGGCAGCATAGGAATATTGGCAGGCAACTGGAGAATGCCAACGGTTGGGCCATAAACATACCTCCCCTTCCAGCCGGTCACATCTTCGTTGCCATAACCAGCTTTCTCATTGTAGAGGTCCCCGGGTTTTGTCTTCCAGCGGACGGAGGTGTCTGGTGACTCCGGTTC
>JAAXQF010000102.1 GCA_012974435.1 Desulfuromonadales bacterium
GCAATCAATCTCTGGTAAAGAGGCAACTTAAGAAATTTTTCAACCTTTGGATTCATCGACTAACAATCTCCCTTAGGAATTAGTCTTAAACAGACCTAACTGCGACTACTTTTTCTTTTCAGGCTTAACGGTGACGGTTTTACAGGACAAGTCAAACTGCTGGAACTTGATTTTGTCCTGAACAATCAGTTTGGTCACTTTGAGTTCTACGCCTTCGAAGAAATCGGACGCCTCAAGGTTTCTCATAAACTGAGCAACTGTTTCTTCATTAACACCGATACCGCTCATGCTGGCACGTCCCGACCCTTCCTGAAACTTGGTCAACCACAATTTTTCAGGGAGAGCCTCATAGAGTGCGTCCAAAAGATACAAAGGACCAACTCTGGCGGCCTTAAGTTGATCAAGAACATCAAGCTTAGCGCGCAATGCCTTCTGGCGTTTCTTGAATTGGTTGACCTCGCCGATTTTCTTCATCAACTGAGAAATTTCGGCTTGTTTTTGATCAATCCGTACCTGACGCTCTTCAACTTCTCCGGCAACATACATGTAAGCCGCAGCGCATATCCCCAGGGTTGCAATCATTGCCAAAACAACAACAATCATCTGGCCCTGAAGCATTTCTTTTTTCTGAGCAGCCTTTACTGGCAGAAGGTTTATGCGGATCATTTGTCTCCCATCCTCCTCATAGCCAAACCAGCAGCAACGGTATAAACAGGGCCCATTGCCTGCAGGTACTCAGGATCAAAATCTTTTTCATTGAAAGGAATCTGTCTCCAAGGATCAACAACCTGGACGCTAACACCAAGCCGGCTCTCCAAAGAAGCCTTGACCGACGGGACCTTTGAAACGCCGCCTGTAATAAAGACTTTCTGCACCTTCTCATCAGAAGAAGTTGCCGAGAAAAAATCTATCGAACGTTGTACTTCCTGCGTCAGGATCTCAGTTGCATCTTCCATAACTTCGGCAACTGACTCAGCGGTTACGTCGGCGACTTCACCGCCCAGTTTGACGATTTCTGCATCTTCGTTGTTTAAACCAAGACGCTTCTGGATCTCTTCGTTGTATGCGCTCCCACCCAATTGGATATCGCGAGTAAAGACCGACATGCTACCACGCAGAACATTTACGTTCATGGAGCTGGCACCCATATCGATCAGGGCAACAATTTCATCTTCATTCGACCCATAATTAACTTCGTAGACGTTCTCGACGGCGAAGCAGTCGATATCCATAACTTGCGGGTTCAAGCCACACTCCTTGAAAAGTGCGACATAGTCACTGACAAAATCTTTCTTGGCCGCAACCAATATGACGTTCATAAGAGAGGCGTCATTTGCATCAGGCCCAAGAATCTGAAAATCCAGGTTAACTTCGGAGATCTCGAAAGGGATGTACTGTTCTGCTTCCCACTGTATCGAAGCTTCCATCTCCTCTTCGGTCATAATCGGCAACTGAATCTTGCGAATGATGACCGAGTGCCCGGAGATCGAAGTAGCGACATTTTTTGTCTTGAGCTTCTGGCTTTCCACCAGACCTTTGACAACATCAACGATGGAGCTTGAGTCCATAATCGCATTATCAACAATTGCCTCAGAGGGTAGAGTGGCCAAACCAAGGCCGGCTAACTGGTAACTCCCCTTAACCTCCTTAAAGTGGACCATCTTTACCGAACTGGAGCCGATATCGATGCCAATCACATCTTTTTTCTTTTGGAATAACATGCGTGCCCCTGGTTAAACCGCCACTAACTAAAGCAGCTCAAAATGAATCTACAGACAGAACTAAGGTTATCCTGAGCAAACAACGTACCAACCGTCACGCATCACCAGGAAAAACTTCATTGCGATCTGTAAGCTTGAGTCCAAGCGCCAAGATTATCTTGCGCCTAGTCGACATCCGGCACTCTTCGCCACGCTCGATGCGATCGATAGTCACGGGCGAAACACCGGCCTTGCGAGCGAGTTCTGCCTTGCTCATCAATTGGGCTTCACGGATTTCTTTGACTTGGCTTTTCATAGGCAACCATTAGGTTAAAGTGAACGTAAATTATACGACATTAGGGCTAATTATAGGTAAATTAAAACAATTGTCAACAAGTTATATCTAGATGAATACCATATAGTGGTGTCATTTATCACAAATGTCACCAAGAGGCACAAGATCAAGGGGCGACAAACCGACTAGCCACAAGATAAAGTGTTAATTATTTCTTAAAATATTTGGAATTATTGAAGATTTTCAGCAAAGACTAGGGCATATCACCAGAAAGAGAGCCATAATTGTTTCAACATTGTGCCATACCAACGCATCAGTGGATCGGTGTGTTGGATAAAGAAAAGATGGAGTAATGCACCGGCCGCAAGAAAGGGGCCGAAAGGGATAGCCAACTTGCTGTCGGCCTTTTTTAACAACATCAGTGGCACGCCAACCAAAGTGCCCAAAGTTGAACCTATGAAAATGATCGGGAAGACAGACGTCCACCCAAGGACAGCACCGAGCATCGCAAGGAGCTTGACATCACCAAAGCCCATCCCCTCTTTGCCAGTCAGGAGTTCATAGCCCAGAGCTATAGCGAGAAGAGACCCTCCGCCCAGCAAAATGCCGAGCAATGACGCTTGCCAGGAGACCCAGGGCACCAGGAACGAACACAGAAATCCAATCGGGATTCCCGGCAGGCTGATGACATCCGGAATAATCTGGTGGTCCAGATCAATAAAAGTGATCACGACCAAAGCGGTAACCAGGAGCAGAACGACAGGCGTCATCGAG
>JAAXQF010000497.1 GCA_012974435.1 Desulfuromonadales bacterium
TAAGGTTGACCAAGGTTTGGTCTCCGCTACATCCCCAGAACGAGGGTGACATGACAGAAAAAATGAGCAAAGAGTACGATGCTGGAAGTATTACGGTTCTAGAAGGTTTGTCGGCTGTTCGTAAACGGCCGGCGATGTATATTGGCTCCACTTCTATACAGGGTTTGCATCACTTGGTTTACGAGGTAGTGGACAACTCGATAGACGAAGCTCTGGCCGGTCATTGTGATGATATCAAGGTGGTTATTCATGTTGATAATTCAGTTACAGTGACTGATAACGGCCGGGGTATCCCGGTTGATATGCACCCCACTCAAAAGAGGCCAGCTGCAGAAGTCGTTATGACGGTTCTGCACGCCGGCGGCAAGTTCGATAGCGATACCTACAAGGTTTCCGGTGGATTGCATGGCGTTGGTGTTTCGGTTGTCAACGCACTCTCCAGCCGATTGGAACTTGAAATTCGTCGTGATGGTAAAATTTACCGACAAAACTATGAAAAAGGTGAACCGACTGGTGACCTGGTTCAAGATGGCGAAACCAAACGTCGCGGGACCCGGATTCTTTTCTGGCCGGATGCGGAGATTTTTGAAACCACGGATTTCTCTTTTGAAACGCTCTCGCAACGTATTCGCGAAATGGCCTTCCTGAATGCCGGCGTCAAGATCGAAATCATTGATGAGCGTAGCGACAAAAGCCACGTTTTTCACTATGAGGGTGGCATCGTTTCTTTTGTCGAATATCTGAATCGAGCCAAAACCCCACTTCATCCAAAGCCGATTTTTTTTACTGGCACCAGAGAAGATGTCGAAATCGATATCGCTATTCAATACAACGATTCTTATGATGAGAAAATTTTCTCCTTTGCCAACAATATCAATACGCACGAAGGTGGGACTCATTTAAGCGGTTTCAAAGCCGCGCTGACGCGCACCATGAACACCTATGCCACATCCAACAATCTCCTAAAAAACATGAAAAGCACGATTTCAGGGGACGATTTGCGCGAAGGTATGGCTGCCGTTCTTTCGGTCAAGCTTCCCGATCCACAGTTTGAAGGTCAAACCAAAACCAAGCTGGGTAACTCAGAGATTAAAGGTTTTGTCGAAACCATGATGAACGAAAAGTTGGCGGAATATCTCGAAGAGAATCCGTCGATAGCTCGCAAAATACTTGAGAAGGGTATTGATGCGGCCAGAGCCCGCGAAGCTGCACGTAAAGCACGCGACCTGACCCGCCGTAAAGGTGCTCTGGATGGCTTGGCTCTTCCTGGTAAACTGGCGGATTGCCAGGAGAAGGATCCTGCGCTTTGCGAACTCTACCTGGTCGAGGGCGACTCGGCCGGTGGTAGTGCCAAGCAGGGCCGCGAAAGGCGCTACCAGGCAATCTTGCCGTTGAAAGGTAAAATTCTCAACGTCGAGAAGGCGCGTTTCGACAAGATGATCACCTCCAACGAGATCCGAACCCTGATCACGGCGATGGGCACCAGTATAGGCAAAGATGATTTTGATCTGAGCAAGCTGCGTTACCACCGAATCATCATCATGACAGACGCCGACGTCGATGGTTCGCATATCCGTACCCTGCTCTTGACTTTCTTTTTCCGGCAAATGCCGGAACTGGTTGAACGCGGTCATCTTTACATCGCCCAACCACCTCTCTACAAGGCCAAACGCGGTAAGAAAGAGCTTTACCTCAAAGATGAGGACGCTCTGCGTGAATACCTGCTCGATGAGGGTGTCGAGGGGATGACCGTGAAGATGGAACAGAGCGGTAAGGTATTGCGCGGCAAGCAGATCATTCCGACTTTACGGAATATTCTCAGTTACAACGAGCATTTCAGCAAGATGGTGTACAAGGGGATCAACGCCGAAGTCCTGAATGTTTTTGTGCGCGGCAAGTTGCAGAATGGTTTCGCAGACCTGATTGACCTCGAGCCTTTGGCTGCCAAGTTGCGTGAGGTTGACCCTGATGTCGAGTTTGAGGTGTTTAATGATCCACCTAGAATTCTCTATAAAAAAGGCAGCTTAAGGTCCTATATCGACCAGAAGGTACTTGAGAGTCTGTCTATGTACGAGTACAAGCTGTTACTGCAGTCGTACAAGCAGGTTGAAGAAATTTGTTTGAACGAGAACGCATTGATCAGTAAAGAAGGGCAGGAAGAGATGGTGGTGAGCGATCGTCAGGATCTGCTCAAGTATTTCTTCGCCCGGGCCAAAAAGGGACAGTATATCCAGCGCTACAAAGGACTGGGGGAGATGAACCCGAACCAACTCTGGGAGACCACAATGGATCCGGAGAAACGCGTGCTGCTGCAGGTTAAGATCGAAGATACCATCGAAGCGGAACAGATCTTTACCGTGCTGATGGGCGACCAGGTCGAGCCGCGCCGTGAATTTATAGAAAAGAACGCCCTTAACGTATCGAATTTGGATGTTTAATAATCGTAGCGAGTAGCGGGTAGCGGGTAGCGTGGAAACACGCCGCGCGCCACATACTACACGCCACTGATTTTCCGGAGGAAAATCGAGAATGCTTTCAGAACAGAACAAAGTCAGCGTCAATATCGAAGACGAAATGCGCAAGTCCTACATGGACTACGCGATGAGTGTAATCGTCGGCCGGGCTCTACCGGACGTGAGAGACGGCCTTAAACCGGTTCACCGGCGGGTCTTGTTCGCCATGAACGAATTGAACAACGACTACAACAAGCCGTACAAGAAATCGGCTCGCGTTGTCGGTGACGTTATCGGTAAGTATCATCCCCATGGCGATTCTGCGGTCTATGACACCATAGTTCGTATGGCCCAGGACTTCTCCATGCGCCATCCACTTGTCGACGGCCAGGGCAACTTCGGTTCTGTTGACGGCGACTCGGCAGCGGCGATGCGTTATACCGAAGTCCGCATGGACCGGTTGGCTCATGAACTGCTCAACGATCTCGACAAGGAGACTGTCGAGTTTGGGCCCAACTACGATGATTCTCTCGAAGAGCCCCTGGTACTTCCCTGTAAATACCCCAACCTGCTGGTCAATGGTTCTGAGGGGATTGCGGTCGGTATGGCGACCAAGATACCGCCACACAACCTGGGCGAGATAATCGATGGCCTGATTGCCGTGATCGACAATCCGAAACTTGAGATCGAAGAGCTGCTTGAGTTGATCCCTGGTCCAGATTTCCCGACCGCTGGCTTTATTATGGGTCGTGATAACATCCATCAAGCCTACCGCACCGGTCGTGGTATCATCCCGATGCGCGCCAAGGCGATGGTTGAACAGAACAGCCGCACCAGCCGTGAGAGCATCATCGTCACCGAGATTCCTTTCCAGGTTAACAAGGCGCGCTTGATCGAGAAGATCGCCGACCTGGTGCGGGACAAGAAGATCGAGGGTATTTCTGATCTGCGCGATGAGTCGGACCGTGACGGCATGCGGATCGTTATCGAGTTGAAGCGTGACAGTATTCCCCAGGTGGTGCTCAATCAGCTCTACAAGATGACGCCGATGCATTCGTCTTTTGGCATCATCATGTTGGCGATTGTCAAAGGCCAACCACAGATTCTGAAGCTGCGCGAAGTACTTGATCTCTTTATTGACCACCGCAAGGAGATCGTGACCCGGCGCACCATGTTCGAGCTGAAGAAAGCCGAAGCCCGCGCCCACATCCTCGAAGGTCTCAAGATCGCCCTGGACAACCTCGATGAGGTTATTCAGGTTATCAAAACCAGCGCCAACCCGGCCGAAGCAAAGGAGAGGCTGGTTGCCCGCTTCGAACTGAGTCAGATACAAGCTCAGGCTATTCTTGAAATGCGTTTGCACCGTCTGACCGGCCTCGAGCGCGACAAGATTGTCGAGGAGTACAACCAGGTCATGGCAGTGATCAAGCGTCTCAAGGAGATCCTTGCCAGCGAAGTCGAGATACTCAAAATCATCAAGACCGAACTGATAGATATCAAGGATCGCTTCGGCAATCCTCGTCGTACCGAGATCCTCGCTGTGGCGGCGGATCTCTCCATCGAGGACATGATCGTCGAAGAAGATATGGTGGTCACCGTATCCCATTCCGGCTACATCAAGCGTAACGCTGTGTCTCTCTACCGGGCACAACGACGCGGTGGCAAGGGTGCGACAGGTATGCGACCGAAGGAAGAGGATTTCGTTGAAAATCTCTTTATAGCTTCAACCCACAGCTATGTCCTGATCTTTACCAGTAGGGGCAAGGTGTACTGGCTTAAGGTCCATGAGATTCCACAAGGCGGCCGGGCTGCGCGCGGCAAGGCGATCGTCAACCTCCTGAATCTGGAAGCTGATGAGAAGGTTATGACGATTCTGCCGGTCAAAGAGTTTGAAGAAGGCCGCTTCATCATCACCGCCACGCAAAAAGGCACAGTCAAGAAAACTGACCTGCTGGCTTACTCTAATCCTCGCCAGGGTGGCATCATTGCCCTGACCATCGACGAGGGTGACAGTCTGATCGCAGCGCGTTTGACTGATGGTTCCATGGACATCTTACTTGCCAGCCATAATGGTAAATCAATTCGCTTTAACGAGAGCGACGCCCGCCCCATGGGCCGCACAGCCCGCGGTGTGCGCGGTATGATGCTCGAAAGCAGCGATGAAATAATCGGCATGGAGGTTGTCTCCGATGCGACGGCATCGACTCTGGTCACCGTTACAGAAACCGGTTACGGCAAGCGCACCAGTCTCACCGAATACCGCGTACAGAGTCGCGGTGGTAAAGGTATTATCACGATCAAGACCGGAGGTCGTAACGGTCAGGTGGTCGATGTTAAACTGGTAGACGATGAATCAGACCTGATGTTTATTACCGACCGTGGCAAGGTGTTGCGCACACGCGTCAGCGCCCTCTCAATTATTGGCCGCAACACCATGGGGGTTCGCCTGATGGTGCTTGAGACTGAGGAACGTATTGTCGCGGTCGCCAAGCTGGCAGAGAAGGAAGATGACGAAGGAAATCCAGAAATTGAAGAAACAGCTCCTTCTGGAGGAGCTGAAGCGCCAGGGGAAGGCGCCTAAACAGCGGCTCTGGATTTTTCTTGGCCTGATCATGGTAGCGCTTGCTGCTGCCGGGGCTTACTGGTATCAAGCGAATCTGCAAACGAGACTTGAAGAACGTTTTCAGGAAGGCCTCGTTCTCAGGCAAGAAACCAGGTATAGCGAAGCGGTTGAGCTGTTCAAGGGGTTGCATGATGAACAGCCTTCCTTTTTGCGGATACCTGAAGCGCTTTTTCAGACTGCTGAGATACAGGACCTGTATCTCGGCCGTTACTCAGACGCTTTGCTGACTTACCTGATGCTGGAGCGGGACTACCCGGATGCACCAGAGGTATTTGCTGCAAGGAAGCAGGTGGCGGTGCTTTACAAGTATCGGCTCAACGACTGTGGCCAGGCCATCGCCGTCTACCAGAAAGTTCTCGATGATGCCGATGGCAACAGCGATCAACTGCAATACGAGGTTGCAGATTGCTATTTCCGCCTGAATAACTTTGCCCAGGCCCGGATCGAGTTTGAAAGCCTGCTGAAGAATGATCCACAAAGCGATCTTTTTGCCGAAGTTCAATACCGGATCGCCATGACCTACGCTCTGGAAGGAAAGCTTCCGGAGGCGGCCGGGGCCTACCGGGTGGTTATTGAGCGTTGGTCGGAAAGCTCCTATGCTGTGGAAGCAAGTTTCGGCCTTGCAACGGTACTGGAAGAGCAGGAAGAGCTCGTGGAAGCCTTGAAAATTCTCGAGGAGCTTAAAGGGATTTATCCCAAAGAAGATATCCTGACTCGCAAGACGGAGCAGGTACGCGAGCGGATTGAAAAGAAAAAGAAGGCGATTTAGCGCTTTTCGGTTGTTCAATACGCCAAGGCTGAGAGGATTTGACATGATGAAAATCGGAGTCATCGGTGCTGGTAGCTGGGGAACCACCCTTGCCAACGTTCTTGCTAAAAAAGGTCACGATGTTACCCTCTGGGTTTACGAAGCAGATCTGGCCAAGCGCCTGCAGGAAACCGGAGTCAACGATCTCTATCTGGATGGTATAACTCTTTCAAGCAAACTGGCTTATACCAATGACCTGGCAGAGGCTGCCAAAGACAGCCAACTCATACTGCTGGTATCACCGTCGCAGGTCATGCGCCATGTCCTCAAAGATCTCAAAGCTTACATTACTGAAGATTGCCTGTTGGTTTCTGCGGCCAAGGGGATAGAAAACGGCACCCTGTTGACCATGTCCGAGGTTTTGCAGGAAGTTCTTGGTGAGCAGGTCGCCAAACGCAGTGCTTTTCTTTCCGGACCTTCCTTTGCGCGTGAGGTTGCCGTAGAGCAACCAACGGCGGTTGCCGTTGCAGCGGAGGATCTTGAGGTTGCGCATCGCGTTCAAGATGTTTTCAGCACGGATTATTTCCGTGTTTATACCAACCAGGATGTGGTTGGTGTGGAAATCGGCGGGGCGATGAAGAACGTTATTGCCCTGGCTGCTGGCGTTGGCGATGGTCTTGGTTACGATCACAATGCCCGAGCCGCCCTGATTACCCGGGGCCTGGTGGAAATTGCCCGTCTCGGTGATGCCAAGGGAGCCCAGGAAGCAACCTTTTTCGGCCTGGCCGGCATGGGTGATCTGATTTTGACCTGTACCGGAAACCTTTCCCGCAACCGGTCGGTTGGTCTGGAGTTGGGCAAAGGGCGCAAGCTCGATGAAATCCTCAACCAGATGCATATGGTTGCCGAAGGGGTCAAGACCACCCTTTCCGCGTATCAACTGGCGGCCAAGTTGGGGGTTGCCATGCCGATAACGGAGCAGATGTACCAGGTTCTCTACGAAGAGAAAGACCCGAAGCAGGCTGTTGCTGACCTGATGACGCGAGCCCTGACTTCAGAAGACGAATAAGAAAGCCATTTTAAGGGGATAAAGCTGATGAAAAAAATGATCTTGATGATTCTCACCGCCAGTCTCTTCTTTGCAGCACCCGTACTCGCTGTAGAGGTTGTTGTCATTGAAACGAATCATGGCGACATAACGGTAGAACTGGATAACGAAAAAGCGCCGATCTCAGTAGCAAACTTTTTGACCTATGCCGATAGCAACCATTACGACGGTACGATCTTTCACCGGGTCATTAAGGATTTTATGATTCAGGGCGGAAACTTTACTCCTGATATGTCACCCAAAAAGACTCTCGGTAAGATCAAGAATGAAGCAGGCAATGGTTTGCGCAACCTGCGCGGCACGCTCGCCATGGCTCGTACCGGCGAGGTAGACAGTGCGACCAGCCAATTCTTCATCAACCTCAAGGATAATGATTTTCTCGATCACAAGGACAACACTGTCCGGGGTTACGGCTATGCCGTGTTCGGCAAGGTCGTCAAAGGTATGTCTGTTGTTAACAAGATCGGCACTACCAGGACCCACACTTTCAAACGTTTCAGTGATGTTCCCGCTGAACCGGTCGTTATCAAGAGCGTCAAACGTGTAGCAAAGTAAAATCGTTCATTCGTGAGTTAATCTCTTTTTCGGAAGAGCAAGCCGAAGTCGTTACCCTGCGGGTAATGACGTTAGCGAGGCAGGTATGTCCACCGCTCGCATTATGACTTATAACATTCAGAGCTGCCGAGGCGGCGATGGTCAGGTCAATCCTGACCGGATTCTGAATGTTATCGCCGAAGCTGCTCCCGACATTGTCTTTCTGCAGGAGCTCGGCGCGGTGCACCATGCCGATATTCTCCCCTACCTGTCGGAGCGCCTCGGTCTTGAGGCCTTCCGGGATGTGACCGGAGGACCCCTGGCTTATCTCTCCTTTTTCCCCCTCAAAGCCGTGCAGAGATTCGATCTTGGTTATGGTGGGCAATGTCTGCGGGCTGATGTCGAGCTGGGTGGCAAGCGCATGCACCTGTTGAACGTCAGCCTTGACAGCTTCCCGCGTTTTCGCAGTCACCAGGTCACACGCTTACTCGGGTCAGAACTGCTCGGCAACCCATCTCTGGCGTGTCCTGCATTAATTGTTGGTGACTTTGCCGATTATCTTTGGAGTGCAGGCAACCTGGAACTGGCATCCGTTCTGCGTCGGGCCCGTCGGCCCCTGTGGCGGGGTACCTACCCTTCCCGTTGCCCAGTTTTTGGCCGGGATCGTGCTTACCTGCGTGGCGGCGTACGAATCCTTGACGCTTCCATCAATCGCAGCTACATCGCCCGCCAGGCGTCAGGTCATTTACCTTTGACGATGACGGTACAGATTACCGATATCCGCCGCTCCGTGCGTCTCAGGCAGTTGACCGGTGGTCGCATGGAGGCCGCTCCAGGTTAAAAGAGTTGCGATAAACCCACGCCGTGGAAAACTCTGTGGATAAGGTTGATAACTTCAATTTAACCTGGCAAAATTCTCCCCAAAAAATGAAAAACCGACGAATAAGCAAAGTTCACGCATTACACACCCTGGATCGTCTGGATGCGATCTATCCGGATGCTCATTGTGCTCTCCTGCATGACAACCCATGGCAACTTCTGATAGCGACAATCCTCTCTGCGCAGTGCACCGATGTGCGAGTCAACATAGTGACACCGATCCTTTTCAATCGCTTTCAAGACCCTTTGAGTCTGTCGCAGGCAGAGCTTGGCGAGGTTGAAGAGTTGATCCGCTCGACCGGGTTTTTTCGCAACAAGGCAAAGAGCCTGATCGGATGTTCAAGGGCGCTGGTCGAAGAACATCAGGGGATGGTTCCGCAAGAGATGTCCGCTCTGGTTGAATTGCCGGGGGTTGGCCGTAAAACGGCCAATGTGGTTTTGGGCAATGCTTTTGGTACGCCTGGGATGGTGGTGGATACCCACGTCGGACGTATCGCCGGACGCCTGGGATGGGTGATGGCGCGCACCGCGGAGGGCATTGAAGAGCAGCTCTGCAAGTTGCTGCCGAAAGAGCGTTGGACCCAGGCCGCGCATGTCCTGATCTTTCATGGCCGTCAATGTTGTCGGGCGCAGACAGCCTGGTGTTCGAAGTGTCCGGTTGTTGATCGGTGTCCGCAGGTTGGGGTTGGGCGGCAGAAATAGAGGAGGCAACAGATCGTTAATCTGTTGCTCTTTTCCTTTGTACAATCAAAAACAATAAAACCGTCGGGGTTGCCCGACAGCAACGTCATTTTCTTTGTAGCGACAAAGAAAACGAAGCAAAAGAAAGCTCTACGCTGCGCTGGGTATGTTTTGCTCGATGTATTCTGGTGGCAAACCTCAGTCGTATAAACCTTTAGTAGTCTACGCTTCCCTCGTTACCCCGAGGCCCTTTAGGACCTCTTCGGCTCTGCTAGACGGACACTCTTGTGTCTTTGCAGTTATTGTTGATTAACTACCCAAAAATTATGCCAGCCAGAGCAATAGAAAGCACAGCTACAGAAAGGGCCTCACAAGTGGCCCGGTTCCTGGAGAACAGTTCACTGCCTCAGAAATTCAATCTGAGTTTTAAACGTATCCGCCACTCGGCAAAGACATTGCCCTCCGCAAGGAGAAGGCATTTTTGCATACTTTTGCTGCCGGGCAAAAGTATGGCGTTAGGCGGTACGCGAACCGCCGGTCTTGTCTTTAGCTTTTCAAAATAAAAAAAAGAGAAACAGATTAACGATCTGGGGGGGGTGACACATTACCAATGTGTCACCCCCCCAGATCGTCAGTAATTCTCATGCCCGCTTTTTTGCAGGTAATACTCATAATTCCCTTCGTAAGGGATCATCTCGCCGTGATCAATCTCAAAGACCCGGTTCACCAATGAACGCAGGAAATGGCGATCATGGCTGACCAGGATGACTGTACCAGCAAAATTCTTCAAGGCTTCAAGCAGAACCTCACGTGACTGGATATCCAGGTGGTTGGTCGGCTCATCGAGCACCAGGAAGTTGATCGGCTTGCCCAGCAACATTGCCAGGACCAGTCGACTCTTCTCACCACCGGAGAGACGATTGATACGTTTGTCGACATCATCACCCTGGAAGAGGAAGGCAGCACAGAGATTGCGGATCACGCCGATGGAAGCCATTGGCATCACATCCTGCACGGTCTCGAACACACTTTTTTTCGGATCGAGCAGCTCCATCGAGTGCTGGCTGAAATAACCGAGGTTGACGTTGGCGCCAATAGTCATAGTACCGGAAGTCGGTTCGGTCTGACCGGCCAGGCATTTGAGAAATGTCGACTTGCCAGCACCGTTGACTCCAACCACGGCAACCTTCTCACCACGTCGTATCAAGCCAGACACGCCACCAAATACCGATTTATCTGCGCCTTCGGCCACTGGCCAGATTTTCGCCAACTGCTCTACCTTGGCCACATTATCTCCGGAGCGCGGCGGCTCAGGGAATTCAAACTTGATGACTTTCTGTTCGGCCGGAATTTCTATTCGCTCAATCTTCTCCAGCTTCTTGACCCGCGACTGTACCTGGGCCGCGTGTGAAGCCCTGGCAGCAAAGCGTGCAATGAAATCCTCTTCCTTGGCGAGCATCTCCTGCTGACGACGGTGGCTGGCCAACAGCTGTTCGCGGCGCACTTCACGCTCACGCAAGTAAAAGTCATAATTGCCGCCGTAGGTGGTGATAGTACCGTTACCAACCTCGACAATGCGCGTCACCAGACGATTCATGAACTCCCGATCGTGGCTGGTCATGACCACGGCACCGGTGAATTCAGTTGACAACCAGCTCTCCAGCCAGACGATCGATTCGACATCGAGATGGTTGGTCGGCTCGTCCAGAAGCAGAACATCTGGATTGATGGTCAGAATCTTGGCCAGGGCAATGCGCATCTTCCAACCACCGCTGAAACTCTCCACCGGCCGCGGATAATCTTCAGGGCCGATACCAAGCCCAGTCAAGACTGCTTGTGCGCGATTCTCCAGATCGTAGCCGCCGCGATGCTCAAACTCCTCCTGGGCGTCACCGTACTTTTCCAGCAGCGTCGCGAGCGCATCCTCCTCCATCGGCTCACACATGGCCGCTTCCATCGCCTTGATCTCTTCACCAAGTTGCATGGTCCGTGCAGACGCCGCCATCACCTCTGCCAGCGCCGAGCGTCCCGACATCTCACCAACCTCCTGGGAGAAGTAACCGATGACCGTCTTCTTGTTACAGCTGATCTCTCCACCGTCGAGGTTTTCCTCACCGGTGATCAGACGAAAGATCGTCGATTTACCAGCACCGTTTGCCCCCACCAGTCCGCTTCGGCTCCCTGCGGTAATCTGGAAACTGGCATCTTTAAAGAGGATGTGGGAGCCGTGTTGGCGGGTAATATTGGTCAGATGAATCATGTCTTCCTCACAAAGCCAGGGAGCGACCACTTGGCTGCTCCCCGGGAGATCATTCTTATAGGGCTGTCTCTTATACACATCT
>JAAXQF010000091.1 GCA_012974435.1 Desulfuromonadales bacterium
GCTGTATTCAGGAAGATGTTGTATGACTAAAGTGAAGCTGTCGGTCACGATCATTACTAAAAACGAAGAGGATCGCCTGCCACTCTGCCTGCAGTCGGTTGCCGAGCTGGCCGATGAAATCATCGTTCTCGACAGCGGCAGCAGTGACAATACGGTCGGGATCGCCCGGCAATACACCGATCAGGTTTACGAGACCGACTGGCCCGGCTATGGAGTACAGAAACAGAGGGCTCTGGAGAAGGCCAGTGGAGACTGGGTGCTGGCAATCGATGCGGATGAAGTCCTGACCCCGGAACTGCAGGAAGAGATCAAAGCCATGCTTGCCCAGGATGTCGAAGAGGTCGGATTCTATCTCCCTTGGGCTGTGACCATCTTCGGTAAGCGTCTGGATCATGGGCGTAGCGCACGGGCTCCCTTACGCCTTTTCCGGCGCGAGGGGTCTCGCTTTACCGATGCGCAGGTGCATGAAACGGTACTCCTACCTCCCGGCAGAGTTAAGAAAATGAAGGGGCGTCTGCTCCATTTTACCCATCGGGATTTCGGTCAAACCCTGTATAAGAATGCCCACTATGCCTGGCTCGGAGCGCAAAAGCGTTACGATGTGCGTAAGAAGGGGGGCTTGTTCGGTGCGACCCTGCGTGGGATTCTGGTTTTCTTACAGGTTTATATTGTGCGTGGCGGTTTTCTGGATGGCCGTGTCGGCTTTCTGATGGCCGTCATGTACAGCCAGGGTGCCTTTAATAAATATGCCGGGCTCTGGACCCTATATCGACAGGAAGCGCTTCAGAAGGAACGGGCTCCTAGTACTATTGATGATCAAGGCATGAGTTGAGAGTGAAATGAAAACCTACCTTTTCTATGTCTCACAGCTTTATTCTCTGTCGATCATGCGGCCCTTGCAGGAGGCTATCCGCAAGCGGGGTGATGATTGTGCCTGGTTTTTTGACCGGCCAGAAATGGGTGCAGCCCATCTGCTTGCCGACGAGAAACTTCTCACAACAGTGGCCGAGGTTAAGAGCTATAATCCCCTGGCGGTCTTTGTTCCGGGCAATGTGGTTCCAGATTTTTTCCCGGGAATCAAGGTCCAGATCTTTCACGGCCTGGCTACGGACGATACGGGAAAGAAGGGGCATTATCGGATTCGCGGATTTTTTGACCTCTACTGTACGCGTGGCCCTGAAGAAACAAAAAAATTCCAGCAACTGGCGGAACGGCACGGTCACTTTCGCGTGGCTGAAACCGGGTGGCCCAAGTTGGACCCGCTCTTTGCCGAAGAATCGGCCCTGTCTCTCCGGGATAAGTTAGGTACAGACAAACCGATTGTCCTCTATGCATCGACATTCAGCCCCTCGCTGACATCGGCGCCCGAACTTTACGAAACGATTCGTTCCTTATCTCTACGCGGCAATTGGCACTGGCTGGTGACTCTTCACCCGAAGATGGAACAGGAACTGGTAGCTAGATACCGTGGTCTGGCCGGGCCGCAGCTGACCTTTTTCGAAAGTCATGAGGATGTCTTGCCACTATTGAAAACGGCAGACGCCATGCTCTGTGATACTTCATCCATTGCCATTGAATTTCAGATGTTGAACAGGCCGTTGGTAACCTATCGAACCAAGGCCCCCGGACCACACCTGATAGATGTCAGCGACTCTGCTGAGGTGCAAGCTGCCATCGACGAGGCGTTGCGTTACCCGAAAACTTTGATGGCGCAAACAGCCGCCTTCGCACAATGTCTGCATCCCTATACAGATGGATGCTCCTGTGAGCGGATTCTGAACGCGGTGGACCAGTTTGTCGAGAGAGATTCTAAGGCGTTGAAGTCCAAGCCGTGGAATCTGCTGCGTCGATTCAAGATAAGGAAGAAACTCGGATATTATCGCTTGAAATAATCAGCCAGGAGTAAATCTCCTCAACGTTGTATCCCACGAGGCCGTAATTATGAAAATTATCGTCATCAGTCTTGTTTCGTCTGAAGAGAGACGAGCCTCGGCCAAAAGGCAGCTTGATGCTCTTGGGCTGGAATTTGAAATTCTGGATGCGGTTGATGGTCAGACGTCTGACCACCCTTTACTTGCTCGTTATGATGAAAAAAAATTCCTGATCCACTACGGTCGGCCGGCAAATCGTGGAGAACTCGGCTGTTACGCCAGTCACTACCTCGCGTGGCAGCGCGGAATGGAACGGAACGAACCGGTCCTTATTCTCGAGGATGATTTCCAGCTGACGGACAAGTTTGTCGCGGCGCTTGCGACCTGCGAGCAATTGATCATTCAACAGGGTTATATTCGTCTGCAGGAGACGCGTAAGTCAAAAGCGACTTTTGCAAAAAAGGTTGGCGAGTTTTCCCTAGTAAAATACACCAAGGCCCCGCAGGGCGGGCTTTGCTATGCGTTGACGCCAGAGGTGGCCCGAAGTTTTATCGAACACAGCCAGGAGTTCATCTACCCGCTGGATGTATTTGTCCGGCATTTCTGGATACACAAGGTCCCGCTATACGGCTTGACCCCCTATACCGCAGATGGTGGAGAACTTTCGACCGATTCGGTGATTGGCAAAAGGTTGAAAGTTAAAAAAAGCCTGCCCGTCGCGGCTTCGGAGTCACGTACTGGAAGGACTTGTGGTTCTTGATAATTTTATCTGGCTTTATCTCTGAATTAGATAAACCTTGAGGCGCAAATGATGAATTTTTTTGAATATTTTGTTAATCGCTATCTGCCTTCAATTGGGATATTTTCTGATCCATTGATGGGGGCAGGAGGGCGCTATTCTCCGATCCCTATTGATAAAATGCGCCTGCCTATAATGACAAGGCGTGATGTCCTGTCTTTGCGGCCACGGATATCTGATGAAATTCAGTTTGAAGCTGGGTTAAGGCTAGCAGTTGTTGTCCCATTCCGAGATCGTGAGCATCATTTGATTGAGCTTATCCCCGCATTAAAAAAGATGCTTCTTGAACAGGGTATTGATTTTAAGATTGTCGTTGTGGAACAAGTGGATGGTAAACCGTTTAACCGAGGAAAATTGAAAAACATTGGTGCACATTATGCTTTTAAGGATAGTGATTACTTTTGTTTTCATGATGTTGATATGTTGCCGGTTAATGCTAATTATCGCTACCCATCTTCGCCCCTACGTTTGATCAAGAAGTTTGAGACAACTTGGCGGACGGCCGACGAGCTGAGTGATACCAATTTTGGCGGTGTTGTTATGTTGAACAAGGAGAATTATCTTTCTGCTAACGGTTATAGCAATGAATTCTGGGGGTGGGGGAAGGAGGATGATGATTTTTTTAATCGATTAATCCTAAAAGGCCTTGTTCCGTTCGAGGACAATGAAGGCCTTTATCGGGAATTGCCGAATCCTGAAGATCAGGTAAGACGCGAGACTGCCGCTATCAGGAGGAATAAGAAGACACAACGACGCTTGCTTCGAAATAGTAATTTGTTGAGCGGTGATGGGTTTAGCAATATAGATTACAAGGTGGTAGACGAAACGGGAATGACGGATTATTTGAAGGTTAAAGTTGAAATTTGAGATGTCTCTGTAAGATGAAAGTTTTCTAGAAGAGATCTGACTATTTATTGTTCCATCGCGCTAGTGAAAACTATGGGCTTTAGCCCAAGCCTTTTTCGATGCTACTCATTTTTTGTCAATCCCGCGAAGGCGGGAATTCATGAACTGTCGCGAGGCATGGATCCCCGCCTTCGCGAGGATGACGGTCGATTAGTTATGCTTTTGTTTGTCAGGGACTTTCAGTCCCGATAGGAAACTATGCACTTTCAGTGCATAGTTGTTAAGTTTGAGATGTGTAAGCATCTCTTAACTTGCTGGCGCAAAGGGCTTTGACCTTATCTGGATTTGTGTGATTCCGCTGCTTTTGTACTCCCCCAGAGTTGATCACAGTAGATGGGGCCACCACCTGTGTATGAACTCCCACTGTAGTGGTTGGGCAAAAAGAAGTGACTTGGGAAGATGTTGGCATTTAGGTCGCCTGTTTCCATGATTGCATTTGTTAATGCTATTGGACCAACGGTTTTCCATGCAGGCTGTTTTTTTGTTTTAAGCCGATACCAGATAAATTTTCGTGCAATATTGTTTTCTTTATTAATTTTTTCAACAATATGTTTGATGACAGAATTGTCCTTACTGGCTCCGACCAGTCCGTTGGAAATGATGCCCGGCTTCGCGATCTCATTTTCGTAGCAGGCAATAAAATTACAGTCAAAGAAGTAACTTTCCAGTGGTTTTAAACACAACGAATCTGCATCGATGGCAATTCCGCCCTCATCCAGTAAAATTTCCCACCTCATCAAGTCTGCGACGCCACATAACTTGTCATCCCGCCAGAAGTCCTGCATGTGCTTGAAGTTGGTCCAGCGTTTGTTGTGATATTCTTTGTTTCCCCAAACTTTTATTTCGCAAGTGGGGTTTTTGTCTCTCCATGACTATATACAGTTAAATGGGGTCTTTGTTTCGTCTCCGACCCAAATGAAATGGAGCTTCAGCGGTATCTGATTGCTCATGAACGCCTCTTTCGAAATCTTATTTACGGGGTGTTGAATCCAGCGTCGCATAGATACGGGAACCTCTATGCTTCACATTTTCCCGTGATCTTTTTCAGTTGTTCTAATGTCTCGGCAAGTTGTATCAATTCCATAGCCTCAGGATTTCTAACCCGCTTTCCCCACGTGACCTCATCCACGTCTTTACCAAGTTCGGCCTTCAGGGCTTCAGGATATTTATTGCACGTCAATTCCCTGTTCAAATATGGCCCGGTCCGGGCCGGATTTGAAGTCGCGTAAAGACCGATTACCGGAGTGCCGACGGCATTAGCCAGATGGGCGGGGCCGGTGTCGGGGGCGATGACCACTGTGGCTTGTTCAAGTACTGCCAGCAGTTCTTTGAGGTTGGTTTTGCCGACCAGGTTGAGCGGCTTCACCTTGGTTAGCTGCTCAATGGCGGCGGCATAATTTGTCTCCATCGTCGAGGGTCCGCCGGTCAGCACCGTCATTATGCCGAATTTTTCTGCAGCATAATCGATAACTTTTGCGTATGATTCGACATTCCAGTTGCGATAGTTACGCGCGCGCACGCTGGAGCAGGGGTTGATCGCGAGATAGGGTCGATCCTGCGGGATAAGATCTGCTATCTTTTGACGG
>JAAXQF010000574.1 GCA_012974435.1 Desulfuromonadales bacterium
AGATGTGTATAAGAGACAGTCTTTGGGCAGTAGTCGCATAACGATGGACTCTCCATGAACTGCAGGGATAGTCGACACCCGCATATCCATTTCGACACCACTGGCGCGAAGCGTTATGCGCCCATCCTGTGGCAGGCGGCGTTCTGCAATATCGAGCTTAGCAATCAATTTGATACGCGAGGCGATGACTGGGTAGCGCTCAAGAGAAAAGTCAGAACGGGTATGCAATACCCCGTCGATTCGATAACGAACCTCACACGTCCTTTCTCCCGGCTCAATATGAATATCGGAGGCTCTTTCGTCGACAGCCTGGGCGATCAGACTATTGACAAAAGCAATAACCGGTGCGTCCTCAGCCAGTTCACGATAATGTTCAGCACTTAATCCCCGCTGGTCATCACCCGCATCCCACCAAAGCAACAAACGTTCTAATTCATGAGCACGGATAAAGTGCCAAACCACGGACACGCCTCTGGCCGCGGCCTCCACCCTTTCTTGCAAACCGGCATCCAGCGGATCAACTGACGCGGCATGGATCTCATTGTTGACATCCTCCCAGACTACCAGATTCAACTCTCGTAGATGCTCTCCGAGCCAGCCCAGAACCTGCAGGGCTGGTGCGGTTTGCGCGAGAGGGATTTCCATCGGTCCCACAAGAGAGTAGCCGGTTTGCTCTGCCAGAATCGGCAAAAGACTTTCCCCTGAAAGGGCTCCCAGCCGGATCAGGATGCTGCCAAGTCGACCGCCGTGCCGATCCTGGTAGCTCAAGGCATTTTCAAGATCTTGAGTACCGATAAGATCGCGTTCGAGCAGCAACTGTCCAATCAACAAGGGAGAGGTGGCTGCAGGTTGGTTTGCGGGCTGTTCAATCAATCTGTTCATCCGGGGGGCTCATTTCATCCAATTGCTTACCTGTAAACGTAGCGATGGGGGGAAAAACGGGGAGGGCCTTCAACGCTTCCTCTAGCCGCTCAACGCCGTTGAACGCACGGTATGTGCCTTTTGTCCCCTGTTCACCATAAAGAACCATCTCCTCAATAAGTTTTTCGTCATTCCCCGTTCCTCGAGAAAGGTCAAGATCAGACAGGATAGGCAAGATCAATTGCATAACGTTGCGGATGTTCTGGCTCTGATAGATGTCCTCATATGCCAATACGAACACGCTCTTTCCCCTCAACTGCTGCCAGACCCGACTGAGCCGTTGAGAGCACTGCTGTTCATGCTGAACCAGAGCATCAACCGGTAATGGCTGTGAAAAAATTATTTCGTCCTGACTGTATTTACCCTTGAGCTCAGGTCCCCATACACCACTTAGCTTTGCGAACTGCAGCGACAAAAGGCGATCGAGTGCATTTCGACGATACAGGAAAAGATGGCGATATCCGACTTTGCTCGATTCGTCAACAAGGGTCTGGGTCACCTCCCATGGGACCATTTCTACACAGTGCTTCATGGGCAATTGCAAAGAGCAGATTTGAGCGATCGCTGATTGCATAGCGTGGCGGTCTCGGGAAGCGGTCCATTGCTTCGTAACCTGACCGAACGCACGGCTTTCCTTGCCATGATTGAACGGTTCGTGGAGTTGCCACTGATCTTCGATATTGGCCATCCAGTCAGAAATTGAGGACCCTTTAGCCTGTCCCGTTCTAGCAGCCGCAAGCAGCTCGCTGCGTTCAAACAGTCTTCTGGCCAAGTTCGTCCCGCCTGTGCGCTGCAGAGTCCAGATGATAAACGGCTTAGCGGTCTTGATTGGTTCAGGGGGGACAACATGCTGAGAAGGCTTACAGGCAACATTGCGAAACCCTTCTTTGCGAAACCGTTCATAGGCTGCACTGCTTTTCATAAGACCATCGTCCACGAGTTGTTCAGGACCGTGGAATTTTTTTGAACCAGCATATTTCAGACTGACATCTGGGTTGCCTTCCATTGCCTTTGCATACGCCGCATATTCCGATGCCCCATTGTAATGTTCTTTTCGCTGCACTTCAATGAGTGCCCGGCTGTGGAAATCCTGCAAAAACTTGAAATGCAGTACCACCCCGGTAAGATCAGCAACTTGCAAGGGAGACACTTCATGAGTGGACGAGAGGAATTTCATCCCCTCCCTCCATTTCACCAGTGGTATTTTATGGATTGCTGGTGGTTTGGAACGAAAACCGTGATTGGCCTTCCAGAAAAATCTCTCCCTGACACCACCGGTCACCGCCATATAGGGGGCACGGGGAGACACCCAGTTGGGGTAAGGTCCCTCATCGTACCAATTGCAAGCGTCGATCAACGACTGTCCCGGCTGGTAATCAAGCTGTCGCAGCGGGCCATCGGGATACATGTCCAGCATGAAGGTGCGCAATCCCTCAAACCCCGAACTTTCCAGATAGTGACAAAGCTGCGGCAGGTTAACGTCTGCCATTCCTGGATAAACAAGTGCTTCATCGGCATCCACCACAAGAACCCAGTGGCCGCGCAGATACTCATCGGCAATCTGGTTGTGCCATTTTACGCCATAGCGACTTGCAGCATAGCTTTCATGGGTCTGAAACAGATGAACATCCCCTCGTCCCAGAAGGTATTCCACGCTGCCGTCGGTGGATCCATTATCGATCACAATCACGGTTTCAACACCCAGCCCACGATAATAGCTGTCTCTTATACACATCT
>JAAXQF010000576.1 GCA_012974435.1 Desulfuromonadales bacterium
GTTCTGGCAACAAGAAGTAAGCAATCGGTGAATAGCCGTTGTCTTCCAGAGCTTTAATCTTTGAGGATGCAGTATTGATTTCTGGATATTCTTTTTCCCAGTGCGCTTGAAGCTCACGGGGTCGGCTGTTTGTACTCCAAGTGATTTCTGATACAACCAGCATGCCCCCAGGTTTGAGAAAACGACTCCACTCCTTAATGCCGTGCTCAAACCCCATATTGTAGATAGCGCCTTCAGACCAGATCACATCATATTCTTCATCACTGAAAGGCAAATCCTCCATAGAGCAAACAAGAGGATGTATTGAGTTTTCCACTTCTTCTGTTATGGAGTTTACTTTCAAGACATCAATAAATTCTGGCAGAAAATCAACGGCGGTAACTTTAGCGTTTAACTGTTTGGCAAGCAAAATTGCTGAAGCACCAGTTCCACAACCAATATCAGCAATCTTTAATTGTTTCATCTTATCCAGCATGGCCAACGCAATGGCTTTTTCCGTTTCTTTAACACCGCCAGGTCCTTGCCGATTCGCATGCTTATGAAGATCAATTAGAAGATCAAGATTTTCCATTTAGGGGCTTCCTCATTCTGAAAGGGCCTAAGCTTTTAGTCGCGTCAGACACCTGCCATTGACACACTTAAAAATTCTCAGAAATCCTCTCACATTGTTTTGATGCCGTCAAACTTACAGGAATGCATAATTCTTACTTATCCTGACTTAATCGGGTAGGAGGCGAGGTTGCCCCCGCCGTCCTCCCACACCACCGTGCGTACGGTTCCGTACACGGCGGTTCACGAAGTGTGTTGAAAACGATGGAACTGATTCATATAACTGAACAGTCCCGCTTTTGAGAAATCGGAGGTCGGACAGGCCAGGTTCATATGGCTTGCTCCGGCGTTCCACCAAGGACCTCGGCCATTAAAAGCCGAGCAGAAAGCATGTGCCTCTTTCAGTCCGCGTTGCATCATCCGTTTGGCACGAGTCCAGGGCTGCTTCCACTGACGCCAGAGGATGCAGCGTAACTTACGCCGCATCCATTGATCCAGCTCTTCGAAGAGACCTTTAACCTCCGCGTACCGGTAATAGTTAATCCAGCCACGCATGACAGGCGTCAGTTCTTCGATGACCTTCGTCAGATTCCGACCTCGTCCTCGTCGCAGTATCCCTTTAAGTCTGGCCTTATGCCGTTTCACGCTGGCCGGAAACACCTTCAGTCGCGGCTTTTTGTGAAAGGTCATACTGTAGCCGAGAAAGCTGCGGTTCCACGGACGGTCAACGGCACTTTTACTCCGATTGACCTTGAGCTTTAGCTGTTCTTCGAGGTACTGGGTGACCGAGGCCATGACCCGCTCTGCGCTGCTCTTGGTCTGCAGGTAGATATTACAGTCATCGGCGTAGCGGCAGAAGCGATGTCCGCGGCGCTCCAGTTCCTTGTCGAACTCATCGAGCAGGATATTCGATAGCAGTGGGGAGAGTGGCCCGCCTTGCGGGGTTCCTTCCTGCCGGATCGAAACAATCCCACCTTCGAGCAGACCCGCCTGCAGATAGCGACGAATAAGCCGTAGCACCTGCTTGTCTTTGACGAGGCGGGCAACCCTGGACATGAGAATGTCGTGGTTGACGCGGTCAAAGAACTTCTCCAAATCCAGATCGACAATCCAGCGATAGCCGTCGGCAACGTGTACCTTGGCCACCTGGACAGCTTGCTGGGCGCTGCGTCCGGGGCGAAACCCATAAGACGCTTCAGAGAAGTGCGGTTCGAAGATCAGCATCAGCTGTTGATGCATTGCCTGCTGGATAAGTCGGTCGAGAACGGTGGGTATCCCGAGAGTGCGCTTTCCCCCTGATGCTTTAGGGATCTCTACTTTGCGCACTGCTTGGGGCCGATACTCGCCCGCCAGCAGTTGTTCCCGTATGCAAGGCCAGTTGCAGCGAAGGTAATCGCCAAGGTCACCAACGGTCATCCCATCGATGCCCGCAGCGCCCTTGTTGCTCACCACCCGCTGATAGGCGGCCTGCATATTCTCACGGCTGAGGATAGATTCCAACAGCCGCTGCGTTTCCGGGCAGGATGGTTCCTCGGTTGCCGTGCCCCTTGTCACACCACGGGCATACTCTGGCGACTTCTGGTCGCTACCCTTTGCCATGGCATCGGATATCTCAATCCGATCTTCTGCAACTCCATAGGTCATCGAAACTTCAGCTCCTGTCCAACGCTTCGTGTTCAGCCCTTCGCTGTAGTGGTTAGCCCAGCTACTATGGCGTCTGCTGACTTCTGTCGGTCCATCGGAACGTCTCTCGACTTTCCTAGCACAAGGCAGAACGACAGATCTCCCCGGGTAATGCGCGTGACCTTCCTCCCATACACCCGCCACATCTACAGCCCCATCCTCCCGGATGACTATCGGGTTTTGAAGATCTTAGCCTTCTCGCCCGGATGAAACTGCCTCGTATGTGATTTCTGTTCGTCGGGCCAGGATTTTGCCTACGGCTTCCTTCAGATTCCACCTCGCGATGGACACCCTTGCCGTTCGGCTAGCGGTTCCCGTCATCAGGGTCCGCAGAGGACTTTCACCTCCAAGTCACCATTCAGCCACCACAGCTCAATGGATGGTGCTTACGCACCACGCGCCCTGCCGGGCGCACTAAGAAAAGGCCACCAAGGATCGAACCCTGGTGGCCATCAATTTGGCTCCTAAATGTCTCTATCAACAAGAACCAGTTTTTCTTCTCACAAGTCGTGACT
>JAAXQF010000094.1 GCA_012974435.1 Desulfuromonadales bacterium
GAAACGTCCGCTTGATCGGTTGGATAATCGAGGCACCACCGATAAATACCCGGACAGCTCACCTCGTAGCGCTTCAGTGCAACCTTATACATCAGCTAAAAACCATACCTTGATCACTGTTCGAGCTTCGGAGTCATGAGGCCCCAGCTTTTTACAAACATCACACCAAACCACCCTGAGCAGTTCCAGCAGGTGCTGCACAGTTGAAGGATTTTACCCAGTGAATCTCACCATTACATTCAAAACCTACTTCCAGCACACCCGTAAGCCGAATCGGATAGCAAAAACCGCAAGTCAGCCTGGTACTCACTTCAGGGTCTTCTTTCAGGATTTTCATGATGACATCTGACCGTTTTGCATTGAATGGATAAGAGCGGGTCATCCCATCTTGTCGAACCGCAAGATGTATGGCCGAGTCACCTCTGCCGAGCGCCCAACCACGCAGTTCGATTGATTTGATGTCACTCACAGAACCAGTCCCGACAATTTCTGATTTTGGACTATCGAAATTCCATTTGTGTAAAAAATGACAGTTCGGGTCATCAATCGTAGCTTGCGACACCACGCCTGACCTATCGGGGCTATCATGGATCAAACTTGCATTCAATAACTCTGCAATTACTAATTGATCCTCTGTCTGCGCGGAAAACTTAACGAAGCCATCTTCGCCGAGCCGAGTCACGTTTTGAACATCAGAAAAATGATCGGTGATTTTTTTTGGATAAAGGGCACGAAGAGTTTCATCCTTGAGAAATACTGCCACATAATCATTCCAGCAATCTTTCTTCTGAGCGCTGGTAAACGACTCAAGAAGCTCAGGCTGGTATTTACTCCTCCTGGCCCACTTTACCAAAGCAGCCCCGCTATCCGGATAAAATCGCCAACAATCAACCGGGTAACGGTGAAAACTGCCATTAGATGGTGCATTCAGGTAAAACAGCCCGCAAGGCTTAAGTATCCGTAATATCTCGTCAAAAAGTAGCCAGAAAAATTCAGAGTGCTCAAAAACAGAAGAGCACAAGACGACATCCGCCATTTCCGCAGCAAGAGGAAGTTGATAGGGATCATCCAGAACGATATCAACACCCTTGGCTTGGACAAAATCAACGCCAATGTATTGCGACGAGTCTTGGAAAAGGGACCGCAGAGACCCGTTCACATCCTGAGAACCAATTTCTACAATAACCAGATCATCCGCTGAAGAAACATAGGCCTCGCGGAACCGCTTGGCATTTTCAAGTGCACTGACATGCATGAGATTACAGCCCCAGATAGAGATATTCACACGAACTCAAAACTTTGATATTTCCCAAGATAATGCAAAGGAGCTATTTTAAACCGGCGGCGGCCGCAGGATTCAATTCCTTCAATCACAGCAGCAGGGCATTGCATTCAACACCGAATTCGATCGGCGCACCGAACGGCATGGCGTATTCAAACCCGCACAAAAACAACGGATGTCCGGTTGGCTCCTCGCCAAGAACCGCCATAATGACATCCGGACGATTCCTGTTAAAGGGATAACACCGCGTCACCCCGTATTGGCGTACCGCCAAAGGTAAGGGGTTCCCCTTCAGGCCTAAAGCACTCCCCCTGTGGTCACAAAAAGATCATCAGATTTGGGGGAATCAAGTGTCCAGCGAGAAATAATGCTGCTTTGCGAAAGGCAATAATTAGGCATGAGACAAAACCCGGAACAGTTATTTTCGGCCGATCCCACGATACTCAAACCCTTCATCTTTGAGGGCCTGTGGGTCATACTGGTTGCGACCGTCAAAGATCAGCGGCTGTTTCATCAAACGCATCATTGCCGCAAAATCGGGATGACGAAATGGCTTCCATTCCGTCACCAGGACCAGAGCATCAACGTCCTGCAAGGCATCATACTGGTGATCGGCCAGAGCAAGAGCACCAGTCTCGAACCAACTTGCAGGCAATTCCCCACGTGCCACCTCCATGGCCACCGGATCGTAAGCCTTGACCTTCGCGCCAGCGCCGATCAGTTCATGCAACAGAACCGTAGAAGGCGCTTCGCGCATATCATCGGTGCCAGGCTTGAAGGCAAGCCCCCAAAGACCGAAGACCAAGCCCGTAAGATCAGATCCGAAACGGGAAACGATTTTCTGGAAAAGAACGTGTTTCTGCGCTTCGTTGCGGCGGTCAACGGCCCGGAGCAGCATGGGTTCATGGTCAGCGTCTTCAGCCATGTGGATCAGAGCCTTGACGTCCTTCGGAAAACAGGAGCCCCCGTAGCCGCACCCCGGATAGATAAAGGAGTAACCGATGCGGCTGTCGGAACCAATTCCGAGACGGACATTTTCGACATCGACATCCA
Source organism: Desulfuromonadales bacterium (assembly GCA_012974435.1). Classification (GTDB taxonomy): domain Bacteria; phylum Desulfobacterota; class Desulfuromonadia; order Desulfuromonadales; family BM103; genus M0040. The sequence goes on from JAAXQF010000094.1 coordinate 2,336, forward strand.
GCCGATCACACAACCCGGAGACCTCGTTCATAAAGGAGATCTTGGTCGCCAGCATGGCATTGGCTGTGTACTTGGTCATCTCCGCATCTCGAATGCCCATTTCGAGAATACGGTCATGATTTCGGCTGAAATCAGCATAGAGGGATCGCATCACCTCAAAGGCACGATCGCTGTCAGCGCCGACGACAATCCGGTCTGGCCGCATGAAGTCGTTTACGGCCGCCCCCTCTTTAAGAAACTCAGGATTGCTCACCACGTCAAAGGGGATATCCACTCCCCGCTTGCCCAACTCTTCGGCGATGACAGAACGAACCTTCTCTGCTGTCCCGACTGGGACCGTTGATTTATCGACGATGACGGCGTAATCGTTCAAATTCTGACCGATTTCACGAGCGACTGCCAGCACGTATT
>JAAXQF010000268.1 GCA_012974435.1 Desulfuromonadales bacterium
GATCAATTTGTGCCCGAAGACTATCAGGACGCTTTGGCCGTTTTGTCCGCTGCCGAAACCCTGCCCGGATTGGATCGCAAGCTGGTCAAGGAGTTGGTCGAAACCCTTGAAGGGCACACCGTTGAAAAACATTTCTGCAATGTGATGGTCGACCTGCTCGATCGCGGTGCAGATACGGTCACGTCTAAGGCCATCAGCCGCAACCTGGAGGATCTGATCCTCTATTTTCTGGAAACCGGCGATTTCTCATCGCTCATCAGCGTCCATGATCACCTGGCGCGTCATGCCCACCGGACCCGTCATGAGGACGCCTTTCTCGACACAGCCGACAAGTCGGCTCTGCGGGTCTACAGGACCGATGAATTCGTCGAACAAGTACTCGATGGCCTCGATACCTGGGGGAAACCTCAATACGCCGCCATAAAGGGCCTCATCAAAAGGGTTGGCGTTCCGTTTGTCGCTCCGCTGCTCGATCGCCTGGTTGATGAACCCGGCATGCAGAAACGGCGCTTGTTCATGGAATGCCTGCAGACCATCGGTGTTGCTGCACGTGAACAGATCCAATCGCAACTGCACGATAAACGGTGGTTCTTTGTTCGCAACCTGGTCATTTTGCTGCGGTCGATGGACGATCCCTCAGTCTTGCATTCATTGGGGCGACTGGTCGGTTATGCGAATTCGAAGGTCCAGTTTGAAGTGATGCGTACTTTCCTGCATTTCAAAGATCCCCGTGCTGATCGCTACCTGCTTAAGGGGTTAGACAGCAGCGATCCTGCGATCCTGCTCAATGTCGCTCGCCTCGCAGCGAATAGTCATAATCCTGATGTCGCCCGTAAATTGTCAGAAATCTTGAACCGCAAACTGCTCAAAGAAGCAGATGACACAATCAAAAGCGTCGTCATCAAGTCCTTGGCTGAGATGGCTCTGCCCGAGGCGTTGCCCGCCATTGGTCAGTTTTTGAACAGTCGCAGTCTGCTGCAATCCTTTTCGAGCAACCCCCTCAAGGTCGAGGCCGTTAAAACTCTGGTTCGTTACAAAGACCAGGCCGCTGTCGATTTGGCTGATGAAGTTCACCGTAAAGCCTCTGGTGATCTGGCCCGAGCCGCCGGCCAGGTCTGCCTGCAGTTAAGGGGGACACTGGGATGAGACTTGATCGGCTGTCAGCGATTGATCGGTGCCTGCGTCACATGACCACTGCCATTTCCACGGCAAAGCTCTATTCAATAGAACATAAGCAGGTTAAAAACCTTTGTCGAAAGGCTCACTCCTGCTTGCAGGAAGCGATGGGCGGGGAGAGTGACCTGTCAGTGATGAGGGTCGACGAACAGCTCGCTATGGATGAGCATCCTCTCGAACGGTCGATGTATGTAGACCGCTTTGCTCGCTTGATCAAAAAGAAGGGGATCGGCCATATCAAGTTTGTTCACAATGTCAGCGATGAAGAACTCTATGCTTTGATCTCCAGCCTGACCAGCTCGGAGAAAGTTTCCCATAGCAGTGAGAACGTGCGTCTCGGACAGGTAGAAGTGCGTCACCGCGCTCATAGCGGCAGCAATTCAGGTGGACAGCCTGCGAGATCTGCCGCATCTGGCAGTGCCGAGCAAGAAGGTGCCGGTGGAGGGGAATTCGTCGAGCAAGCGTTGGGTCGCAACCTCGAGCTTGAGTCGAACCAGATTCTCGAAGATATCAGCAGTGAAGAGCTGGCCCGTGTCATGGAAGTCTATGAAGCGGTGCAAAACAATCGCCGGCTGCATGTGGTCGGCCTTTCGGAGATTGTTGGCGGCTTCATTGACGTCTTTGCCGGCTATTCTGATCCGCTGCTGACCCTGGTGCCGTTGCGTAATATGGACGAGTATACCTTTACCCATTCGCTCAACGTCTGCCTGCTGAACCTCGCCCAGGCCACCGCCCTTGGCGTCGAGGGCCAAATGCTGCACGATATTGGTCTTTCAGCCATGCTTCATGACGTCGGTAAACTCTTTATCCCTGAAGAAATTCTCAATAAACCGGGAAAGCTTGATGAGAAAGAGTGGCTTTTGATGCAGGAGCATCCGGTCCGCGGTGCCGAGTACCTGCTCGATAACCCGGGCGTACCGCGTATGGCCGTCATCAATGCCTACGAACATCACCTGCGTTTTGATCTGCGGGGTTACCCTCACGTTAAGGATGACTGGCAACAGAATCTCTGTAGTCAGATCACCACTATCTCCGATATCTACGATTCCCTGCGTACCAAGCGCCCTTACCGCGAGCCAATTGCCCGCGACATTGTATTGGAAAACATCGAAGAGCTGATGGGTTCGCAGTTGCATCCACTGCTGGCCGAGAACTTCCTGCGCCTGATGAAAAAAGTCGCTAAAGAAGGGGATGGTGGTAGTGAATCGTGATTGAAAGTTCAAAGTCGGCGGGTCGCGTCCCGCCAGACGTCATACTTTTTTGTTGGCCCAAAAGAGTAAGCAGAAAAGAACCTTGCGCTGCGCTGGGCACTTCTTGCTCCAGTAGCCGGTGGCGTTAACAGCTGGGAACCTTAATGAATTATGCGCTGGTTGTTGGCAACAAGGACGGGGCCTATTACAACGGCCCCTTTCTCGTTACGGAACTGACGGTTCTAAAGTGTAGTGTTTCAGACTTGACTAGACACAAACTGTAAGATTTGATCAAGTACAGCTCCAACCTTACTGATGAATTTTTTATTTATCACGACTTGTGAGACTAAAACTGGCTTCTTATTGATAGAGGTATGAATTTTTTATTTATCACGACTTGTGAGACTAAAACTGGCTTCTTATTGATAGAGGTGTTCGGGAAGCTCTTTAATCCACAAAACTACGGACCTATAACCCAAAAAAAGGTTGTGACGTAAACTGACAGTGCTGTGATCGATAATTTCCTTCAAAAGAGGAGGAATATTTCATGAATGTCGAGCACTTACGTCAGAGATTTCCCGACGAACAAAGTTGTCGGAGGTTCTTTGAAACGGTTTTATGGCCTGATGGCCCTGTTTGCCCTCATTGCCACGGACAAAAGTCATGGCGGATCGACGGCGAATCAGCCCGTGATGGCTTGTTGGAATGTGCCACGTGTCGACAACAGTTTACTGTTACGACCAAGACACCATTTCATGCCACCAAGCTGACCCTTTGGATGTGGATTCAGGCAATGTACTCGCTGGTCAATTCCAGTAAAGGCGTTTCGTCGGTTTATGTTGCCAACTGGCTTGGAGTTTCCCAGAAGACCGCTTGGCGCATGCTCCATGTCTTGAGGTTGCTTATGGCAACTTACCAACACTCAATCCCCAAACTTTCGGGGATTGTTGAGCTTGATGAAAAATACATCGGTGGCAAGCCTCGCTACCAGCATGGGGTAAAACACAAGCGAGGACGTGGTACTGCCAAAAGCTGTGTTGCTACTGCCGTTCAACGTCAAGGCCCAGTTAAAGCGGCCCCAGTGGTCAACGACAGTTTGAAACAAATCAAACCGTTTGTAGAACAACGAGTCAGTTCACAAGCCCACTTGATGACCGATGAGCACAGTGTCTACCGTTTATTGGCCCCAGGGTTTGCTGACCACCAGGCAGTAAGTCATGGGAAAAAAGAATTCGCTCGGGGACCTGTTCATAACAATACGGCTGAATCGTTTCACGCAACACTAGAAAGAGCATTACAGGGCGTTTACCACTATATGAGCAAACTGCACTTGTCGCTCTATACGACAGAAGCAGCCTTCCGATGGAACCAGCGACGGCCTGTTGAGAAAACATTGACGCGCGGCCACAACAAGGGCCAAAATCGTATCGTTATGGAGCGATTGCCGCTCCTTGATCAATTTGCAAACCTGCTGCGTTATGCAACAGGGACTCAACTCAGGCGATCTTCAAATGGCGGGATCAACATCCTTCCAAACCCTTTGCCTTTGTTTGGGTTATAGGTCCGTAATTTTATTCAAGATGCGTTTGAGGACCGGAAAGACCTCAACATCACGGTTATAATTTATGGCGGGTTGATTATATTTCTCGAGATGATATGGGT
>JAAXQF010000465.1 GCA_012974435.1 Desulfuromonadales bacterium
CTTTAAGCGGCTGGGTACTCAGGTGGTAATCTTTCATTTGAGATATGAACGGGAAACATTCTGGAAAATAAAGGATTTGTTCTGAATTTGTATGGTCGTTAAAGGGGAGGGCGCGATGATTATACCTGTAATCCTGTCTGGAGGAGCTGGAACCAGGCTCTGGCCCTTATCTCGGCAGCTTTATCCCAAGCAGCTGCACCCACTTACCGGAAAACGAACCCTTTTGCAGGAAACTGTAGCGCGACTACAAGGTGTTGACTCTATTGCTGAACCGATTGTGGTTTGCCATGAATCGCATCGCTTCATGGTCGCCGAGCAGTTGCATCAGCTCCAGATGCACCCTCAGGCTATTATCCTTGAACCCTGTGGACGCAATACTGCGCCCGCTGTTGCCGTAGCGGCATTCCAGGCGATGAGTGAAGGTGAAGACCCTGTGCTTATAGTCTTGCCCTCAGATCATGTGATTCAAGATTTAGATATTTTCCAAAGTGCAATTGAAACTGGGGCAGAATTGGCTAAGTCCGCAAAGTTAGTCACTTTTGGAATCGTTCCTGAAAAGCCGGAAACCGGTTACGGGTATATCCAGGCTGGTGAACGGCTCGACAGCTCGGGCACTTTGAAGGAATCTTGCATTGCCGGGTTCAAGGTCGTTTCTTTCAAGGAGAAGCCGGATTTTGAAACGGCCCTCAGCTACCTTGAATGCGGTGGCTATTACTGGAACAGCGGCATGTTCATGTTTCATGCTTCGTCGTTTCTAGAAGAACTGCAGCGTTTCAATCCGCAAATGCTGGACGCTTGTAGTTCGGCCCACAGGTTAGGCGAGAAGGATCTTGATTTTACGCGGCTGGATAAAGTTGCCTTTGCTGCTTCGCCCTCTGACTCTATCGACTATGCGGTGATGGAAAAGACTGAGTCGGCTGCCGTTATTCCGCTTCAGGCGGGATGGAGTGATATCGGCTCGTGGTCTGCTTTGTGGGATTTAGCGGCGAAGAACGAAGAAGGCAATGTGCTGGAGGGTGATGTGCTCGTTACCGGGACGCGAAATTGCTATTTTAAGTCCTCTACCAGAATGCTGGCCGGTGTTGGAGTCGAGGATATCGTTGTCGTCGAAACCGGCGATGCCGTGCTGGTGGCACATAAAGATCGAGTGCAGGATGTAAAGGTCATTGTCGAGGAGCTAAGCAGACTTGAGCGTGACGAAGTTTTGCTGCACCGCAGAGTCAAGCGGCCCTGGGGCAGTTACGAGTGCATTGATTCCGGGGCACGGTTCCAGGTGAAAAAAATCACGGTTAACCCAGGCGACAGTCTGTCGTTACAGATGCATCATCACCGTGCCGAACATTGGGTTGTCGTCAAAGGAACAGCGAAGGTCACATGCGCTGATGAGGTGCGGATTATCAGTGAAAATGAATCGACGTACATTCCGCTGGGTGCGTTACACCGTTTGGAGAATCCTGGGCAAATACCCTTGGAGATAATTGAAGTCCAGTCGGGAAGCTATCTTGGAGAGGATGATATTGTCAGATTTGATGACCATTATGGCCGGGGATGAGCTTGATATGGACCTAGAATGTTTTAAGGCCTATGACATCCGAGGGAGAGTGCCCGATGATTTGAACGTAGATATCGCCTACCGGATAGGTCGGGCTTTTGCCGCATACTTGAAACCTGAAAAAGTTGTTATCGGACGCGACGTGCGTTTGTCGAGTGAAGAGCTTTGTGCGGCACTTGCAAAAGGGCTTTGTGAGGGGGGGGCTGATGTTTTTGATATCGGTCTTTGCGGCACAGAGGAGGTCTACCATGCGACCTTCAGCCAGAATAGGGATGGCGGGATTATGGTGACCGCCAGCCATAACCCGATCGATTATAACGGCATGAAACTGGTCCGCGAGGGATCCAGGCCGATCAGCGGCGATAGCGGCCTGGACGCAATCAAAGAACTTGTCGCGCTCGGAATGTTTCCGGCGCCATCAAGGACTGGGGTCCTGAAGAGGCTGAGTGTTACGGGCGAATATATCAAGCATCTACTAGGATATATCGACGCTGATGCCTTGTCGCCGCTAAAGGTCGTGGTGAATGCGGGCAATGGTGGTGCCGGCCCGATCATCGATCTTCTCGAGAAATATCTTCCCTTTGAATTTATCAAAATCCATCATCTACCAGATGGCTCCTTTCCCAATGGCATTCCCAATCCACTTCTGCCCGAGACCCGTTCCTCTACTGCAGAGGCTGTGCGTGTTCATGGTGCTGATGTGGGTCTGGCTTGGGATGGCGATTTTGATCGTTGCTTCTTCTTTGATGAACGGGGGTCTTTTATCGAAGGATATTACCTCGTTGGACTCCTGGGCGAAGCTTTTCTCAAACGAAGCCCCGGACAGAAGATTATTCATGACCCGCGTCTGACCTGGAATACGCTGGATGTGGTCAAAACCGCACAGGGAATTCCGGTGCAGAGTAAAACCGGACACGCCTTTATCAAGGAACGGATGCGTGCGGAAGATGCTGTTTATGGCGGTGAAATGAGCGCGCATCATTATTTTCGCGACTTTGCCTATTGCGATAGTGGAATGATCCCCTGGTTACTGGTTCTGGAATTGATGGGTAAAACAGGGGCTCCACTTTCTGGGATGGTTAGAGCGCGGATGAAGCTTTTTCCCTGTAGTGGTGAGATCAACAGAACGGTCCACGACTCCAGGGCGGCTATGGACCGGGTCGAAAAATATTACGCGACTCAAGTG
>JAAXQF010000466.1 GCA_012974435.1 Desulfuromonadales bacterium
GTATACTAGCATCACATTCCGAATATTGCCCTTTCAATGCCGTCTGCTAATCTTAATTGTATGAAGACTTTGGAAATCTTTTTTGATTACGTCTGACCCTGGTGTTACTTCGGTACCGTGCGTACCGATAAACTACGCAAGGAGTTTGACCTCGACATCCGTTGGAGCGTTTTCCCTCTCCACCCGGAAACTGCCGAGGAAGGTCAGACACTAGAAGACCTTTTCGCCGGGAGCTACGACATCGAGGCCATGATGCAGCGCTGCAAGCAGGTCGCGACAGAACTTGACCTGCCCTTCGGCGAGCGCAACCACACCTATAATAGTCGCCGCGCCCAGGAACTGGGAAAATGGGCAGAAGAGCAAGGTGTTGGTGAAGCCTTTCACATGGCGATATATCGAGCCTATTACGTCGATGGCTGCAACATCGCATTGCCAGACAAACTTGCCGAGATCGCCGAATCTGTCGGCCTTGATCCCGACGTCGCCCTGTTGACCCTTGACAAGAAGCGCTATGCTGCACAGGTAGATGATGACTGGAAGCGAGCGAAACAAATCGGTATCTCGTCGATCCCTACAATCGTTTATCAACAACACGCGCTGGTCGGCTTTCAACCCTATGCTCACTACCGTCGGTTGATAGATTCAGCAACTTCATAGCATCTAAAGCTGAGATCCACGTTTCCTTTGAGCTCCTTCAGGACAAACCAATGAACGATCAACTCCCAGATGAAATCGCACAACACCTACCCGCTAACCAGAAGGCAAAGCCCCAACATAGTTGGCTGAAAATCCTTGGGATTGTTGTCGTTGCCAGTGTCATCTCCACCCTCGTGGCAATCGGAGTGGTGTACCTCTACCTGTTCCCAGGCGCCTTCAAACCAGTCACCTTAAGCGCCAGTGAGGAGCAGGTATTAGAGAGCAAACTTGAGCAACTGGGGAGCGTGCAAAGATCTCGAGTCCTACATCAAGACAGTGAACAAATTGGAGGCAAAGAAGATCTGCAACCCGAGCGTTACAACGAAAATGATGCCAACCGAGAAATCATACTTACGGAACGTGAACTGAACTCCCTGCTGGCAAAGAATACCGACCTGGCCAGCAAACTCTCCATCGACCTCTCTCAAGATCTAGCCAGCGCCAAACTGCTGATCCCTCTTGATGAGGAGTTCCCTTTACTCGGCGGGAAGACACTCAAAGTCACCGCCGGGTTGGAGCTGGCCTACAAGAATGAAAAACCGATCGTCGCGTTAAGAGGCATCAGTCTCTGGGGCGTACCGATCCCCAACGCCTGGCTTGGCAACATCAAGCATGTCGACCTGGTCCAGGAGTTTGGAGACCAGAAAGGCTTCTGGGCAGCCTTTTCCGACGGTGTCGAAGAAATGGAAGTCAGTGAAGGTCAATTACGGGTAAAGCTGAAGGAATAATCTCTGAATAATCATTCAACGCGGAGACGCGGAGAGCGCAGAGGGGAGCAAACCATTGGCTTAAGGTTTAAACGTCCTTAACAACATTGTCCTGGTTTTCTCAGCAACTCAGCGCCTCAGCGTTAAGTTGCCCTTCAGGTGTAATCAAAAAGAAGCGAAGATGCGTGCCGTTGATCGGCCTGGGGCCTGCAGGTCCAGATCAAGGAAGTAACCAAAAGGCGTTTGCCAGACATCGTACCCTGAACCGCGGAGACGCTCCGCAGCGCGACCCAGCAAGGCCTTGGTGAATTCTGCTGAGGCTTTTGTTTCTGCCAGATGTGAAAAAGTGTGGATGACAATGCGTTGTGTCTCGTTCTTACGCGCCCCCCACTTGAGATTCTTCACCAGCTTCTTTTCCACCCCGGCAGCATTCTCCTCATCAAATGCTTCGGCGTGAATCAAACCGACTACTGCATCCTTGATTTCACCGGGCTCATGGCAATCCGGTTCTTCATCGAGAGTTTTAACCGCAGGTGTGTACGCAAAACGATCTGTGTAGAGCATTAATAGTTTCATAACAACCTGACATCGATCCTTTCCTCTAAAAGCCTAAAGGTAAATCTGAAGCGTTAATTGCACGCGACATAAAGATTGTATCAGACAAATCAGTAGTGCAAACCCATGGATTTTAGGCACTAAAATAAAAAACATGTCTTTACAGAATCTTTACTGAACCTTTCTCCCCTCATTACAATTGGCTGCTACTATCCATTCACGTTGCAATCATACAACTCAAGTAATTTTCATGAGAACTTGACCATCGGCAAACTTATGGTAATTATTTATATAACACATAGTAATTAGCCTGCTTGAATGCAAGCTTAACCTCAACAACGTCAAATAATAAGGAGATCATCATGAAAAAGCTTGTATTACTTCTTTCGGCTCTTTTTATGGTCGCTTCACTGTCAGCATGCGCAACGAACGGTGGCGGCGATAATGTGAAGGTCAAGTGCCCAGCCTGTGGTCACGAATTCTCTACGGATACTGCTGATACCGGCAAGTAATTCAAGAGACAAACGCTTACACCCTTTGAGTGATAAAGACACACGACACCCCACCGCAAGGTGAGGGTGTCGTGTGTCTTTACCCAAGGCAATTAACAAACATAGTATTCATGCCGTTATTCTCTCCCAGACACGCCAAAACGCTTGCTAATCAATCCTCTTATATGATAAAAATCCCGCTGCATAACTAAGAACTGGAACGGGATGTAGCGCAGCCTGGTAGCGCACCTGCTTCGGGAGCAGGGGGTCGCAAGTTC
>JAAXQF010000146.1 GCA_012974435.1 Desulfuromonadales bacterium
ACAATCAACCGATTCAAAAACCGCCTGATCGCCAAGGTGATTACCCGCTACCCGAGTCTCGCCCAGCGATTCATCACCGCTTATGAGCCCTGGGAATCCGGTGAAGCTGTGCCCTGGGCACCCCCACAAAAACCACTGGGCGAATGCAAGCTGGCCCTGGTCACCACATCAGGTGTTCACCACAGCACACAGGAACCCTTTGACATGCAGGATAGCGATGGTGATCCAAGCTTTCGGGCCATCGATGCTGCGACGATCAGCGACGATTACAAAATCACCCACGACTACTACGACCACAGCGATGCCGAGAAAGACCTCAACATCATCTTTCCGTTGCAGAGGTTACAGGAGCTGCAGCAGGAAGGCGTTATCGGTCAACTGGCCGACACCCACTACTCCTTCATGGGGCATATTGACGGTCGACACATTGCCACCCTGATAGGACAGTCCGCCCAAGAGGTGGTGAAACGACTCAAACAGGACCAGGTCGACGTGGTCCTGCTCACCCCGGCTTGAGGCATCTGCAATCAATCCGTGGGATTGATACAAAGAGAGATTGAAAAAGCCGGTATCGCCACCGTTGGCGTCACCATTGTTCGGGAGTACACGGAAAAGGTTCAGCCGCCACGCAGCGTTTACCTAAAATGGCCGTTCGGTCATCCGCTTGGTGAACCTGGCAACGTTAAGCAGCAGCGGACAGTTGTTCTTGAAGCCTTTAAAGCTCTTTACGGGATCACCACTCCGGGTGAGATTATTGATTTGCCATTTCGCTGGCGGCGGCATGATTATGAGAGTTATGAGGAGCCGAAGGCGTTTATTCCAAACAACAAACAGCAATAAACATAAAGACTTTATTTACAGTGATAAAGGGGAGGGTAAAAGCTCTTAGGGCTTGGGTTTATCACTTTCCCCTTTCTATCAATCCTCCCCTTCGCTATCATTGTGCTATGCGAACAATCCTCACAACACTCCACAGCAAGTTCATCCACAACAGCCTCGCCCTGCCCTGTCTAGCCGCATACTGCGGAGATGATTGCGGCGATTTCCTGATCCGTGAGTTCACCGTCCATGAACCGCGGGAATCAATCCTCTCTCAGATATTAGCTGAAGGTCCGGATGTCGTTGCCTTTTCAGTCTACCTCTGGAACCAACGTGAGATTCTCGATTTGGTCGACGCCTTGTGCGTTGCCCGGCCTGGGCTACGCATCGTCCTGGGCGGTCCTGAAGTCTCTTTTGAAGGTGAGGAAATATTTACTCGTCACCCCGGCATCACGGGGTTGATCCGCGGTGAAGGGGAAGAACCCTTGCGTGCGTTGTTATCTTCCTGGCAACAGGGGCAACAACCAGGGGTGATTCCAAGAACAGTGCTGCGTGTTGGAGAAGAGCTCGTCAGTGGGCCTGACAGCCCACCGCTGAAAGAACTCGACACAGTCCCTTCACCCTTTCAGACGGGGCTGACCGATATGGAGCGCGGCTTCGTTTATTACGAGACCAGTCGCGGCTGTCCCTTTCACTGCAGCTTCTGTTTAAGCGCCCGAGATAACCTGATTCGTTCCTACTCGATGGATCGCATTAAAAGCGACCTGCTCTTGTTGATACAGAAAGATGTTGCCAAGGTCAAGCTGGTCGACCGCACCTTCAACTTCGACGCCAGCCGCGCCAGGGAGATTTTCAGCTTCATCCTCGAGCACAACCAGTCGACGCATTTCCACTTCGAAATCGCCGGTCATCTGCTCGATGAATCGACTCTCGAGTTATTGGATAAAGTGCCAGAAGATATGTTTCAGTTTGAAATCGGGGTGCAATCGACCTTGGAGAGTACACTCGATGCCATAGGTCGCAAGGTCAACCTGGAGAAGCTGGAAGAGAACATCCGTCGTCTACGCCAGAGCAACCGTATCCATATTCATCTCGACCTGGTCGCCGGCCTGCCCGGCGATAATTATGACAGCTTTCTCAAGTCGATTGATCGGGTGGCCGCCCTCGCCCCCCATCACCTGCAGATTGAACCGGTCAAGCTGCTGCCCGGATCACCATTGCGCGACCAAGCCGAAGAACTGCAGATACGCTTTGACCCGAACCCGCCCTACACGATTCTGGGCAGCCCTGAGCTCTCCTATGCCGAGTTGCAACAATTGCAGGAGATCAGTCGGCTCCTTGACCTGACGTACAACAGCGGGCACTTTTCGAATTTTATGCGGGAGTTGAGCACCGCAACCGGCTCCTTCGCCACGGGGCTGGAATGGCTGGCTGGAGAGTGGCGCAAACGCGAGCTGTTCCGTTTCCCCTTGAACCGCCAGTCACTTTTCCAGAACCTTTTTGAGATCGTCAGGGAACGCGACGAAGGAACGTCTCAAGCACGACTTATTGAAAGTCTCGCTTACGATTACGCCCTTTGTGAGCGTGTTGTCACCAACCGTATTCCGGAGTTTTTCGACACAGGCCTTGAAACTTTGGAATTGCAGTGGGTGCGTACAACTGTTCAGGAGAGGACCGAAGTGATCAAGGGCCAGGGGATCAAGCTGCAATATTTTGCCGCGGCCTTCTCCACCATTCACACTTCGGCACAAAGAACTGTTCACCTCTTCTGCTATCTCACAGGGACCGGGCGGAAGATGCGTGTTGATGAATATCGTTTCAACGGATAGCTCAAAGGATTGAGGCTGTCTCTTATACACATCT
>JAAXQF010000149.1 GCA_012974435.1 Desulfuromonadales bacterium
TTCGGAATGGCGGTTTTTTATTTTGTGCTTAAATTTCAATTCTCAGGAGAGCTTTTAAAATGTCACTTTCTGGCAAAGCACCAGTTTACGCTCCCGGTTCCAGGGTGGTTATACGTGATGCAGAATGGGTTGTTCGTCGGGTTGATACCTCTTCGGATGGCGGGCATCAACTGACCTGTGAAGGTATTTCCGAGTTGGTCAGAGACAAAGAATCAATTTTCCTGACCAAACTTGAAGATTCTGTTCAGGTTCTGGACCCTGCTAAAACTGACTTGGTTGCCGACAGCTCAAAAGGTTATCAGGATAGTCTCCTCTACATGGAGAGCATGCTCAGGCAAGCGACTCCCAACGACCAGCGGATTCATCTTGCCCACAAAGCTGCGATGGATGTTGTCCCTTATCAACTTGATCCTACTATTCAGGCTCTAAGCCAACCTCGCCAACGGATTCTGATTGCTGACGCTGTTGGCCTCGGCAAGACGCTTGAGGCGGGCATTCTGGTTTCGGAGCTGATTCAACGGGGTAAGGGCAAGCGGATTCTGGTGCTCACACTGAAGAGCATGATGACTCAGTTCCAGAAAGAACTTTGGAACCGTTTCAGTATTCCGCTCACGCGGCTCGATTCTCTCGGTATCCAGCGTGTACGTAACCGCATCCCGACCAACCACAACCCATTTTATTATTACGACAAATCGATTATCTCCATCGATACGCTTAAGCAAGATTCGGAATACCGGGTTTACTTGGAGCAGGCGTATTGGGACATCATCATCATTGATGAAGCACACAATGTTGCTGAGCGCGGCAGTAGCTCCATGCGCGCCCGGCTGGCCAAGTTGCTGGCTTCACGTTCCGACACACTCATCATGCTTTCGGCCACACCGCACGATGGTAAAGCCCGCAGTTTCGCCAGTCTGATGAACATGCTCGACCCGACTGCCATTGTCGACCCAGACAACTATGTCAAAGAAGATTTCAGCAGTAAGGGTTTGGTTGTCAGGCGGTTCAAGAAAGACATCAAGGGCCAGGTCGAATCTGAATTCAAGGACAGGACTATCAAGCTCCACAGGCACGCAGCGAGTCTGGAAGAAGAGACCGCCTACGATGCTTTGTTAGAGATCCCGTTCACCAGAGCTGGGACCTTCGACTCAGAGAAACCAGCGGTTCTCATGCGGGTGACGATGCAAAAAGGGCTTTTTAGTAGCCCCGCTGCTTGTCGTGATTCCGTAATTAAACGGATAAGCCTCTTGGAAAAAAAGCAGGAGGACAAGTACAACAACGACTTCGCCAATGAGATTGCTGGTCTCAAAAACCTCGCGGATACGCTGACTCGAATAACGCCGGAGAGGTTCTCCAAATATCGTGAACTACTCGATTTGCTCAATAGCCGTACTTTTAACTGGACTCCTAAAACAAAAGACGACCGGATCGTCATTTTCAGTGAGCGAATTGAGACTCTCCATTTTCTCCGTGAGAGCTTGCTGAAGGATCTGAAACTCAAAGACACTCAAATTGAACTGCTTCATGGTGGTCTGAGTGATGTCGATCAACAGGATATAGTAGAGCGGTTTGGCAAGGATAATGAGCCGATTCGCATTATGCTTTGTTCCGATGTCGCCTCAGAAGGTATCAACCTGCACCATAAATCACACCGTCTCATCCATTTTGATATTCCCTGGTCGTTGATGGTTTTTCAGCAACGGAACGGTCGTGTGGATCGCTATGGCCAGAAACAATCTCCCGAAATCTATTATCTGATAACCGAGAGCCAGAACGATACGATTCGGGGCGATACGCGGATTCTCGAAGTGCTCCAGGAGAAGGATGATCAGGCCTACCAGAATATCGGAGACCCTTCAGCCTTTATGGGAGTCTACGACATTCAGGAGGAAGAATCGCTGACTCAAAATGCAATGGTAGAAGGGTCGGATGCTGATAAGTTTAATGAAACGTTGCAGCCTCGTAAGGATGAAGGTGAAGATCTGCTCAGTATGTTCCGTGGCGCAGATCCTGATTCTAATGATCCAGTTATAGAGACTCCTTCTCTTGATTCCTATATTGCAAATAACAGCTCTATTTTCGAAAGTGATTATCACTTCTGCAAACGTGCTCTCGCTCAACTTATGCAGAGAAGCAAGGGGTTGCAGACCACTAGTAATGATGAAGCACGTCGCATCACATTGACCGCTCCAGACGACCTGCGGCATCGCTTCAGCCTGTTATCGCGTGAAGTCGTACCAGATGATTGGCGATTCATCCTTACCGATGAGATTGAGGTGATCAAAGAAGAAATCGAGCGTTGCCGTCAGGATGAGGACGCATGGCCCAAGATCCACTATCTCTGGCCACAGCACCCAGTTATGGAGTGGCTCCAGGATCGTATGTTGGTTGCCTTTGGTCGTCACACAGCTCCAGTTATAGAACTTAATAAGGGACTGGCTCCCGGTGAGGTTGTGTTTGTCATATCGGGGCAGATTCCCAACCTTAAGAGTCATCCGTTGATCTATGAGTGGGTCGGTGTCTGTTTTAAGGATGGCATATTTCAAGGAATCGAACCTTTTGCCACAACTCTGGATAGAACTGAGCTTGGCAAGCATGCTTTACCGAACAGGGATGTTGAGTCTGACTTCGATAGTTTAAAAGCTCTCTTGCCGAAGGCCGTTCAGAAAGCCAAAGAGGAGATCCTGCGCATTCGTGAAAATTTTGATGAAGAGGTCAACC
>JAAXQF010000364.1 GCA_012974435.1 Desulfuromonadales bacterium
ATTTTCAAAGCAAGCGGGTTCTCTGTCGCGTCGACTTTAAAGACCCACCCGACGACAAAAACCAGATCACTGCTGACACGCGCATCAATGCATCCCTGCCGACGATCAGTCACATCATCAACAACGGCGGCCGCCTGATTCTCGCGTCACACCTTGGTCGGCCCAAGAATGGTCCCGAGGCCAAGTTCAGCCTCGCATCCGTCGCTCCCTGTCTCTCACAATATCTCGGCACCTCTGTAAAAATGGCGCCGGATTGCGTTGGCCCGGATGTGAAACGTATGGTCGACCAGATGAATGACGGTGATGTTTTGTTACTGGAGAATGTTCGCTTCCACGCCGGCGAGACTAAAAATGATCCTGATTTTGCCAAAGCATTGGCGGCAAACGCAGACATCTACGTTAACAATGCCTTCGGCACTGCTCACCGCGCCCACGCATCAACGGAAGGCGTCACCAAGTACCTGCAGCCTTCTGCCGCCGGCTTCCTGCTCGAAAAAGAGATCAAGTATCTGGGGCTGGCACTAGCCTACCCTGACCATCCGTTTGTCGCTGTTATCGGCGGCGCCAAGGTCAGCGACAAGATTGATGTTATTGAGAACCTGCTGGACAAAGTCGATACACTGATCATCGGTGGCGGCATGGCTTATACTTTTCTGCAGGCTAAAGGTCGCCCCACCGGAAAGTCACTCGTTGAGCCCGACAAAATCAGCCTTGCAAAAAAACTGATTCAAAAAGCTGCAGACAAGGGCGTTAACCTGCTCCTGCCTCAGGACCACATCGTCGCAGCAGAGTTCAGCCCAACGGCCGAGCACAGGGTCTGTAGCGACGCCAACTTCCCGTCCGACTGGATGGCTCTCGATATCGGTCCGGCAACAATTGCAACTTATACCGGCGCCCTGCGCAACGCACGCATGGTGGTCTGGAATGGCCCCATGGGCGTGTTTGAGTTCGACAACTTCGCCAAAGGCACCGTAGCTGTCGCCGAGACCTTGGCTGAATCAAAGGCCCGCTCGATTGTCGGTGGCGGTGATTCTGTCGCTGCAGTCAAGAAAGCCGGCGTCGAATCGAAGATGACTCACATCTCAACCGGCGGCGGCGCATCTCTTGAGTTCCTGGAAGGCAAAGAACTTCCCGGCCTAGCCGCCCTCACAGATGCGTAACTAACCGTGGCGCGTAGCGAGAAGTGCGACGCAAAACCTGTTGTGCCACCGATGGGCACAGCTAAAGTTACACAAATAAAACATAAGCTTTTTGTTTTTTAGTCCCTCGCTTCATTGATTATAGTTTCTTCGCGCCACGCGTCACGCGCCACGCGCCACTAAGTCCTGTTAAGGAGTTTCGTATGCGTAAACCGATGATTGCTGGCAACTGGAAACTGCACAAGACCATCGCAGAAGCGACCAGCCTGGTATCTGAGCTCATACCTGCTGTTGCTACTAACCAAAACGTCGACATTGTTGTTGCACCTGTTTACACAGCCCTGTCCAAAGTGGCCGAAACCCTCGCCGGCAGCAACGTCAAACTTGCCGCTCAGAACTGCTACCCTGAACCACAGGGCGCATTTACCGGCGAAGTCTCTCCGGTTTTACTTAAAGACGCAGGCTGTGAGTATGTCATCATAGGTCACTCCGAACGACGTCAACTGTTTGGTGAAACCGATGAGTCGGTCAACAGCAAAGCACTGGCACTCGCCGAATCCGGTCTTGGCACCATCTTCTGCATTGGTGAGACCCTGGAAGAGCGTGAAACCGGCAAGATGTTCGACGTTCTGCACCAGCAAGTCACAGCAGGACTGAAAGACCTCACAACCGAGCAGATGAAAGCTGTTGTGGTCGCTTACGAGCCTGTATGGGCGATTGGCACCGGAAAAATCGCAACAGACGAGCAGGCCCAGGAAGTCCACGCCTTTATACGCGGACTCTTAGCTGAGCTCTACGATGCTCAAACCGCGGCAGCAACGCGCATCCTCTATGGCGGCAGCGTTAAGCCGAGTAATGTTGACGGTCTTATGACTCAACCTGATGTTGACGGAGCCCTGGTTGGTGGTGCCAGCCTTAAAGCTGAAGATTTTGCACGAATCGCTAACTTCGTACCAACGGCCTAAATCTTTGCGAAACATGTAATTTCGGGCTTTTCTCACAAAAATTAATATGATAGAGTGCCGTTCTTCAAAAACAGAGATCGACACCTTAAGGGGACAACATGAATTTCATTCTCTTGGCAATACACATTCTGGCCTGCATCTCGCTGATCGGCATCGTTCTGATTCAGGGCGGTAAAGGCGCTGAAGTTGGCGCAGCGTTCGGAGCGGGCGGCAGCGGCACTGTTTTCGGTGCAACGGGCGGCCAGTCTTTCCTCAGTAAAATGACCACAGGCACAGCCGTTATTTTCATGCTGACCAGCCTTGCACTTGCTATTTTCTGGGGTCAGCCAGGATCTTCCAGTGTCATGCCAGACCAGGTTGCACCGACCTCAGCACAGACTGCGATGCCAGTGCAAGAGGCTGCTCCTGCAACACCTGCCGCAGCACCGGTAGAAGAAGCAAAATAACGCGTCAATTTTATTGACAGCAACGCTTCATATCAGTATAAATACATCGCTTGCCGAAGTGGTGGAATTGGTAGACACGCACGCTTGAGGGGCGTGTGTTCGAAAGGACGTGCGAGTTCGAGTCTCGCCTTCGGCACCATCTGATGATACACTGC
>JAAXQF010000362.1 GCA_012974435.1 Desulfuromonadales bacterium
ATCCAGATGAAAAAAAAACAAAAGCGCGATTGAAGTGGTTGGAACAGATCTCCGTGCGGGATAACGTTTCTTACGCGAGCCTTGTTGCTTTTGATCTCAATGCGAAAATTGTGTCGAGTGTAGATCTGGCCGGAGTTCTTCCTGCTTTGATTGGTAGGGGGTGTGATGAAGAGCGTGTTATTAGTGACGCTTTAAGGGTAGGGTTTTCCCCTTGTTTTTTATCTGATCAACAGGAAGTCGCAAAGAATTACTGCGATTTGTTTGTTAGCGCTGTTGGCACGGTGTCAGATGATGTTGATTTGTGCGTAGATATAATATGCTTGAATCAACACTATAAGGTTGGTGATGTTGATTTGTGTTTCTATGTCCATGATGAGCTAAGGAAAAGAGGTGTCCTGAGTAATCTAGTTTTTTACCAGGAATTGGGCGTGTTAAACACATGGAAACTGATATCCAGACTGGATGCATACTTTAGTGTCAGGCTGCATGGTGCTATTACTGCTTATCTTTGCGAGGTCCCTTTTTTTCTTTTTGAGTACCACGAAAAGTGTTCAGAATTTCTCGATTTCGTTCAGAAACCGAGTTTTGAGCGTGGGTCTGATGCCTTGGATAGCTTGCAGGATTTTTTAGTTGTATTTCGAAGTGTGCTTTTCGATGAAGAGTCGTGCGGTTTACCTCCTAGGATGTTTTGTAAGTTGAGTGAGAAGAATTTCACAGAATCACCATTATGTCTATAGTGAAGGGTGGGTTTTTCGGATGAGTTTTGTGTTCGGTTCACAGGCGCGAGTTTCGGTCGTTATCCCCTGCTACCGTTGTGGAGATACTATTGAACGTGCAGTAGCTTCAATTGCTGGTCAAACCTTGCTGCCGGTTGAGGTAATCCTGGTTGATGATTCCAGCCCAGATGATACGTTGTCGGCACTTTTCCAAATCCAGGCCAATTACCCAAAAGATTGGGTCAATGTCATAGAATCCTCCGAAAATAGAGGCCCTGGTACAGCTCGCAATCTTGGTTGGGACGCGGCAACGCAACCTTATATTGCATTTCTCGATTCAGATGACAGTTGGCATCCGCAAAAGATCGAGATCCAGTACGGCTGGATGCGCGTACACCCTGATGCGAGTCTTACCGGCCACGCTTGCCGGCAACTCGGGGATGGTGACGATCTAGCGGTAGAAAAAAAGTTTCAGACGGAAACGGCACAATTCGTTCCGGTTTCCAAGGGGAGTCTGCTGTTGTCCAACTGTTTGTCTACACCGTCCGTAATGCTGCGCACTGACCTGCCTGCGCGGCTTACCGAGGGCAAGCGCCATTGCGAGGACTATCTGTTGTGGCTCGAGGTTGTCTGCGGTGGCTTTTCCGCCTACCGCTGCGACTGGCCGCTTGCATATCTGTACAAGGCCCCGTACGGCGAAGGAGGTCTTTCCGCGCAAATCTGGAAGATGGAACAGGGGCAGTTGGATGCCTATCGGACGTTGTATCGCAAGGGGTGTTTTGGACTGGCAAACTATGCACTGCTGTGTGTTTGGTCCTGGCTACGATTTGGCCGACGTTTGATGAAAACCAAGCTGTCGTTGTCCGAAAAGGGCTTATGATTTACATCGTTGGCTGGTTATCCATCTATTGTGCCCTGGCCGTCGGTTGGTTGACGGGCTACCGTGGCAGGATGTTTGCGGTGCTCTCTATACTTTTTCTTGGCGTCATTGCAATATGTCGAGGCAATGTGGGGACGGATACGGCCAATTACGAGGGCATGGTCGATGTGGCGCAGCACATTGAAAACTGGGGTGGTGTAGAACTGGGATTTTCCGCGCTTGGCTGGTTGCTGGTAAATGTGTTCGATTCTGAAGTAATTGCTGTAAGGATGATCGCAGTTATCTTTGTTTTGGGCTTGTTATGCTATATACAACGCGCGAATCGTGATGAAATATTTTTTTTACTCACTTACTTTATTCCCACTTTCTTCTACCAATATTCGATGAATGCCCTGCGTATAGGTTTGGCCTCTCTGGTTCTGCTTTTTTCGGCTCAAGCATGGGGGCGTAGGCATGAACTTAAGGGAATGTCTATCGGGGTAGGGGCCATGGCCTTCCACTACTCGGCCTTGGTCTCTTTACTCTTTATGATTACCGCAACAAAAAATTGGCTAAGTTGCCGTTATGTGCTGCTGGCATTTGGTTTCTTAGTGATTGGTGGGGTTGGCTTTTATGTCAACGCTGATTATATGTTGGCAAAAATTGCGCTTTACGATGCCCATAAATCGCCCCATGTTTTATCGGGATTGCGAATAATAGTTGTCTGTTCGGTAATTGCTTTTGGTGTGGCTTTGTCGAAATTGCCGCGCCAATACAAATTACGGTTAATACTTTTCGCTATTTTTACAGGGTTATTGTTTTGGGGGTTTGCACAAATTTCGTACGCGGGTTTGCGGCTTCTTGATCTGCTATGGCTGGCGTTTCCATTGTCGGTTCTAATTGTTCATGGTCAGCTTGGGATTGCTCTGAATTGGAAGATGAAAGCATCTTTTTCAATTGGGGGCGTAGTGGCTGCCGTTGCTACATTCCTGGGTTTTTTGGGTAGCCAAGGAATTGGCGCGACCCCATTCTTGCCCTATGAATGGTTCTGGTAAAAATGAAACATTGCTCTGGAATAAAGTTGCCCGATTGCCTAGGTTGGCCAGGTTAACTGTTTGTATT
>JAAXQF010000031.1 GCA_012974435.1 Desulfuromonadales bacterium
GTCACTTCCTGAATGTTCTCCAGGGCGACGTCAACGGCCTGGTTGTTCATGTTGAGGACTTTTTCGCCAGCCTTGCTGTAGGATTTGACGATGGCATCCTTGATCTCGCGTACCGCTTGCTCTTGCGAGATAATGTTGGAGATCTTGAAGAAAGCGGTTTGCATGATGACGTTGATGCGGGGACCGAGACCGATCTGGTTGCCGAGCTTGACGCCATCGATAACGAAGAACTTGAGCCCTTTATCGATGATGGCCTGCTGGACTTTCTTCGGCAGGTGAGCCCAGACTTCGTCTTTGTTGAACGGGCTATTAAGCAGGAAGGTTGCGCCCTGCTTGGCATTTTTGAGGATGTCGTACTTCTCGAGGAAAGAGAAGTTGTGACAGGCGACAAAGTCAGAAGAGGTGATCAGGTAAGGTGCGCGGATCACTTTCTTGCCAAAGCGCAGATGACTGGTGGTCATGCTGCCGGCCTTCTTGGAATCGTAAACGAAGTAAGCCTGAACTTCGTTGTCTGTGCTGTCACCGATAATCTTGATCGAGTTCTTGTTGGCACCAACGGTACCATCGGAGCCGAGACCGTAGAACATCGCTGAATAGCCATCAAAAGGAACCTTGTAGTCAGCTTCAAAGTCGAGGCTGCGACCGGTTACGTCGTCCTTGATGCCAACCACGCAATGGTTCATCGGCTTATCTTTTGACAGATTGTCGAGGACGCCCTTGGCCATGCCTGGGCTGAACTCGTAGGAGCCGAGGCCGTAACGGGCGCCAACGATCTGCGGGTAACCTTTGAAGGAGATCAGGCCATCGGCCATTGCCTCGCCAAAGGCGGTGCGCACGTTGTGGTAGAGAGGCTCGCCAATGGAACCAGGCTCTTTGGTGCGGTCGAGGACAGCGATCTTTTTGGCGGTCGCTGGCAAGGTTTTGGCAAAGGCCTCAACATTGAAGGGCAGGAAGAGGCGGACCTTGATCAGGCCGACTTTCTCGCCCTGAGAGGCCAGGTGCTCGACCAGTTCGTGCATGGTGTCACAGCCTGAACCCATCATGACCACAACACGCTCGGCATCAGGTGCGCCGACGTAGTCGAAGAGGTTGTACTGGCGGCCGGTCAGCTTGGCGAACTTGTCAAATTGAGCCTGAACGATCGCAGGGAGTTTGTCATAGTAGCTGTTGACGGTTTCACGGCCCTGAAAGTAGACATCAGGGTTCTGTGCGGTACCGCGCAGAACTGGATGGTCAGGTGAAAGGCTGCGTGCTCGATGAGCCCGAACCAGTTCATCGCTGATCATGTGTCGCATGTCGTTAAAGGAGAGCTCGTGAACCTTCTGTACTTCGCTCGAGGTCCGGAAACCGTCGAAGTAGTGCAGGAAAGGGATCCGCGATTCGAGGGTTGATGCCTGGGAGATCAGAGCGAAGTCCATGACTTCCTGGACATTGTTGGAGCTGAGGAAGGACCAGCCAGTTGAGGTGCAGGACATGACATCGGAATGATCACCGAAGATCGATAGCGCCTGGGCTGCAATCGCACGGGCCGAAACATGGAAAACCGTAGGCGTTAACTCGCCAGCAATCTTGAACATGTTCGGAATCATCAACAGTAGACCCTGAGAGGCCGTGAAGGTCGTTGTCATGGCGCCTGCTTGCAACGCACCATGCACTGCACCGGCAGCGCCACCTTCTGACTGCATCTCAACTACCTTGGGAATGGTATCCCAGATGTTCTTTTGACCGGCAGCACTCTTGGCATCGGAGACCTCGCCCATAACTGACGAGGGCGTGATGGGATAGATAGCGATTACCTCATTGGTCGCATGAGCTACATGCGCCGCGGCGGTATTGCCGTCAATACAAACCATTTTTTTGGACATCAGACTTCCTCCTTGTACTTGAATGTTGTATCGATGAATCGGGTTTACGATATGTCTTGCGAAAATTATTATCCCTGTGAATCAGATGTCGCGTCGTCCTTCGACAGCGCGGTTCACAGTGGCTTCATCTACATATTCGAGCTCGCTGCCCATCGGAATGCCATATGCCAGGCGTGTGACTCTTATTCCGAGAGGCTGGACAAGCTTTGCCAAGTAAAGGGCCGTAGCATCACCTTCAACCGTAAAGTTGGTGGCGATGAGGAGTTCCTGAACCCCGCCTTGGTCAAGGCGTTTGATCAGGGGGTTGATCTTGAGGTCTTCCGGTCCGACGCCGTCCAGTGGAGAGAGAGCGCCGTGCAGCACATGATAGCGGCCGTTGAAAGAACGGCTGCGTTCGATGGCCATGAGTGCCTGCGGTTCTTCTACAACACAGATCAGAGTTTCGTCCCGCCTCGTGTCGCAACAGAGGGAGCAGGGGTCTTGTTCTGTGATGTGAAAACAGATGGAGCAGAACCTGGTGTTGCGTTGCAAATCTAAAATTGCTTCTGCCAGCGCTTCAGCCTGAGCCTTGGGTTGACGGAGCAAGAAAAAGGCCAGCCGGGTTGCCGTCTTGTTGCCGACACCTGGAAATTTGGCCAATTCTGCAACCAATCTTGCGAAAGACGGGATGGAGTTTAACATGATTTTTCGCAGGAATTCAACAGTTTATGAGATTTCGAAGATATTTTAAGGGGGCCAAATTTTTTTCGTATCACTGAAAAAATTCCCGTTATTTTTTTTATCTTAAGTAAAGAAATTTACTTTAGCTTAAAAAAAATGCCATATG
>JAAXQF010000206.1 GCA_012974435.1 Desulfuromonadales bacterium
CCTGTCTCGTGGGCTCGGAGATGTGTATAAGAGACAGTGGTTCTTTGGCAAATCCCATTCCTTCCAAAGCCCATAGATAGCCGGAACCACCAAAAGGGTAAGGATGGTTGCGCTGACCATACCGCCGACCATGGGTGTGGCGATGCGCTTCATGACCTCCGATCCTGTGCCGTGCCCCCACATAATGGGCATCAGTCCGGCCATAATGGCCACCGCCGTCATCATGATCGGCCGCACCCGTAGCGCAGCGCCTTCCTCGATGGATTGGTACAGAAGTTCTCGGTTAAAGTTTTCTTTATACTGGGATGTAAACTTTTTGTAGGACAGGTCCAGATAAACCAACAAAATCACCCCGATCTCGGTGGCAACGCCCGCCAGAGCGATAAACCCCACCCCAACGGCGACGCTCATGTTGTAACCCAGCAGATACATGAGCCACAGGCCGCCGGTAAGAGAAAACGGTACACTCAGCATCACGATGAGGCTCTCGGTGACATTTTTAAAATTAAAATACAGCAGCAAGAAAATAATGACCAAGGTCATCGGTACCACAATCATGAGACGTTTCTGGGCTCGCACCATATATTCGTACTGGCCGCTCCAGATCATGCTGTAGCCGGGAGGCAGTTCAATTTTATCATGAACGATCTGCTGGGCTTTTTTGACATAGGTCCCTATATCGATGCCGGTAATATCTATATAAATCCAGGCGGTGTTTCGAGCGTTCTCGCTTTTAATCACCGGCGGTCCTTTGATGATGCGGATATCGGCCAACTGTGTTATCGGCACTTGGGCGCCTGTTGGTGTCGGCACCAGGATGCGTCTTAATTTTTCAGGTGTATCCCGAAGTTCGCTCCCGTAACGAAGATTCACCGGATAGCGTTCCAAGCCTTCGACGGTCTGGGTAATGTTCATTCCCCCGATAGCGCTCATGATGATATCCTGGACATCGCCCACGGTCAGACCGTAACGGGCGGCTTCTGTGCGTTTGATCCGAAAATCTAAAAAATTTCCACCGGTGACCCGTTCCGAATAGACGCTGAGGGTTCCGGGCACCTCCCGCATGACCGCTTCGATCTTTACTCCCAGGTCGCTTAAGACCTGCAGGTCTTCACCCATCAGCTTTATGCCCACCGGCGTCTTTATCCCGGTGGAAAGCATGTCGATACGGGTTTTGATCGGCATGGTCCATGCATTGGTCAAACCCGGAAACTGGATGGCCTTATCGAGTTCCATCACCAGTTTCTCCGTGGTCATTCCCTCGCGCCACTCGGACTCGGGTTTAAGCATGATGGTTGTCTCTATCATAGAAAGGGGCGCAGGATCGGTGGCCGTCTCGGCCCGGCCGATTTTGCCAAATACATGGTGAACTTCGGGGAAGGTGGCAATAATGCGGTCGGTCTGCTGCAAAAGCTCCTTGGCCTTGGTCACCGAAATTCCCGGAAGGGTTGTGGGCATATAGAGCAAATCGCCTTCGTTTAACGGCGGCATAAACTCGGAACCCATGCGCTTCCAGGGAATGTAGCTGACAGCCAGGACCCCGACGGCTATCAGGATCACCAGGATTTTGGCTTTCAGCACCAGCTTAATAACAGGATGATATATCCAGACAAGAAATCGGTTGACTGGGTTTTTATGCTCGGGCCGGATCTTGCCACGGATCAGATAGCCCATCATTACCGGCACGATGGTCACCGCCAGCAGCGCAGAGCCCATCATGGCGTAGGTCTTGGTAAAGGCCAGCGGACGGAAAAGCCGCCCTTCCTGGGCTTCCAGGGTGAACACCGGCAGGAAGCTGACGGCGATGATCAAAAGGGAAAAGAACAAAGACGGCCCCACCTCCTTGGCGGCATCCGTGATCAACTCCCAGTGGGGTTTTTTGCCGCCGGCGTGCTCGATATGCTTATGGGCGTTTTCGATCATAACAATGGCCGCGTCCACCATGGCGCCGACAGCAATAGCGATGCCTCCCAAGCTCATGATGTTGGCGTTGATCCCCTGCCGTTCCATAATGATAACACTGATCAGCACGCCCACCGGCAGGGTAAAAATGCCCACAAAAGCACTTCGGAAGTGAAGCAGGAAAACGATGCAAACCAGCGCCACAATAACACTTTCCTCAATGAGCGTCTTTTTCAAATTGTCCACGGCCCGCAGAATCAGGCCCGACCGGTCGTAGACGCTTTTAATTCGAACGCCTTCGGGCAATCCCGATTTGAGCTGTTCCAGCCGTTTTTTGACATTTTCGATAACCTGCAGGGCATTTTCTCCGAACCGCATAATCACAACACCACCGACGACCTCGCCGGTACCGTTATAGTCAGCGATCCCTCGGCGTAACTCCGGGCCGATCTTGATGGTGGCAACATTTCTCAGCAGGATCGGCGTACCTCGCTTTTCCACCCTTAAGGGGATGTTGTTAAGATCTTCAATACCTTTGATATAGCCTAATCCCCGGACCATAAACTCGGTTTCGCCCATCTCGACGAGTTTGCCGCCCACGTCTTTATTGCTTCGCTGAACGGCCATTTTGATCTTTTGAAGGGAAATGTTGTATGCCCGCAGCTTGTTGGGATCAACGATGACCTGATATTGCTTGACATAACCGCCGATGGAGGCCACTTCGGAAACGCCGGGGACACTGGCAAGTTCGTAACGCAAAAACCAGTCCTGAATCGAGCGAAGCTGG
>JAAXQF010000213.1 GCA_012974435.1 Desulfuromonadales bacterium
CTACTATCGTGACTTCGATAGCTCGTTCGATCCTGAGCCGACTCCTGTCTACAAGTCCCAAAAACAAGTAGACTGGTAGCCCCATAACAATCGCCAATCTGAGGCGCATCCGCCCCGGTTAAATATAGCGGACCCTCAGATTGGCATTACGCGAATTCAAAACAACAAAAGCCATCCGCAGTCGTGCAGATGGTTTGTAGTCAAAGTC
Organism: Desulfuromonadales bacterium; assembly: GCA_012974435.1. Classification (GTDB taxonomy): domain Bacteria; phylum Desulfobacterota; class Desulfuromonadia; order Desulfuromonadales; family BM103; genus M0040. The sequence goes on from JAAXQF010000213.1 coordinate 209, forward strand.
GTGTAATCTCCACCTAGAATCTCATTCAGCAAGCAACTGAAACAGAGGTCGGCATACGCTTATCATAACCAAAGGTTAAAAATCTGAGGGCTCAGGGTGAGCGGTACGCGGGTGATTTCAGCACGAATAACTTCATATTTCTTTCCGCGACACTGAAATACATCTTTTAACAAACTTGTCTTTTTGGAGGTAGTGTTATGCCACGATTGTTATGTATTTTTTTCGTCTGTATTGCCTTGGCCTGCGCTCTTCCTACCTATGCAGAAGAGCAGGAGGAAAATCCGTCAAATCCACTCGCCGCAGCCAGCAACTTGGATCTACGTGCAAAGTATCTTGACTTGGGTGACGACTTCGAGCGTTACATTTATTCCCTCGAGGGTTCCACCATGCTTAGTCCAAAGATCAAACTCAAATATGAGCTGCATTACTGGGATACCGATGTCACCGGCTCAAGCGAAAATGATTGGGAGTCCCTGGTTATCAAGCCGATTTTTTTCGTCAGTGAAGGCGTTAAGAACGATACAAAATATCGCTTAGCGGTCGGTTTTGATTGGATACACGATTTTGACAATGAAGATAAGGGCATCGGCGGTGGTAGCAGTATCATTGCTCCTTTCGTTGGGCTTGCCTTGGGTGTTTCTGAGCAGACAATAATCATCCCCCTGGTTCAGCACTTCATGTCCTACGATGGCAACAGTGTCAACGAGACGGGACTTCGTCTGATCGGTATGCAGCAACTGCCGCAGCAGATGTGGCTAAAACTGGATGCCAAGGTTCCGATTGATTGGCAGCACGATGAAGAGGTCCCGGCCTCTGTGGAGTTGCAATGGGGAAAGATGTTTAATGCCAGGTTCGGTGCCTATGTCGACGGGCTTGCTGGTGTCGGCGGTGATCGGCCGTATGATTACGGGCTTGGGATAGGTCTGCGGACGATGTTCTGAAAATTTACTAAATCGCTGAGTAATACTTGTTTGGGAGAACACGCAAAAAGCTCTCCTCGTTTGATTTCGATCCCTGACTTGGTTTCATTCCAATAGTGTTGCTAATGTCGGTTTCTGAAAAGATAGGGGAAAGACGACCAATGATCACAAGTTATCTGAGTGGCTTCGGCTGACTTTTAGTTTTTTAAACCAGAAGCACTTAAACTTAGGCAAAGAAGATGAGGTGAGCTATGAAAAAGAATGGAGCGAGCCGACGTGATTTTATGAAAATCTCGTTAGCAGGGGCCGCGGTTGGCACGTTGGGGCTTATGTGTGGCCGACCAAGTCAAGCAACTGAAACGGTGAAAGACCAAATCAAGATTGCTGGTTACGACTATGACCGTGTCCGTTCCATCATGGATGGGCAGACAGGCATCAAAGATGCTGAAGTCAGCTTTAACGTCGAAAACATTTACGAGGCCAGCCGTTATGCCTTTGGTCCCGATCGCAAGTATGAGGTTACTGAAATAGGGCTACTCCCCTTCATCAGAAGTTACATTAACAAGGATTTTCGGGCGTACACTCTCGTTCCTGCTTTCGTCTCGCGCACCTTCAGGCATCGCAATGTTTTTGTACATGTTGATTCCGGGATTGAAAAACCCGAAGATTTGCGTGGCAAAAGGGTAGGAACCCCAGGTTACGCTTTCAGTGCCAACACGTGGATACGTGGCTTTTTGCTTGATGAGTATGGTGTCAAAGCTGATGACATGAATTGGATCGAGACCACAGAGAGCTCCGATGGAGCCAAGCTCAGCTCGAAGTTAGATAGACATTTCCTTCCCGATGATTTTCCTCTTGTAAAGGGGCCGCCGGGTGTCGATGAATCCGAGTTGCTACTTTCAGGTGGCTGTGACGCGCTGATCACAGCAATTACGCCCCGTGCTTTTCTCGAGGGTAATCCAAAAATCAAGACCTTGTTCCCCGATGTCCGTGCCGCAGAGCAAGACTATTACAGGAGCACGCATTTATTCCCTATCATGCATGCCGTAGCAATTCGTACTGACGTGATTAAGGAGAAACCCTGGTTGCCGAAGGCGGTCTTCGAAATGTACAGTAAGGCCAAGCAAAAAGCCTATGACAACCTGGAAACCACGACTTCTTTGAAGGTCTCTCTGCCGTGGGTGACCCAGGAGTTTGAAGATACCCGCAGCCTTATGGGTAAAAACTACTGGGCATATGGTGTTGAGGCCAATCGTAAGGAACTTGAACTGGTAATGCGTTATACCTACGAACAAGGGTTGGTAAAGCATCGCCTCAAATTCGAAGAGTTGTTCCATCCATCAACATTGAAACTGGAAGAGAACATGGGCTAATCGTCACAGAACCAATCGCTTCCCCAAAACGCTGCCCTTTTGGGGGCCCAGTGAGCTTAACGCGATGTCCGGTAATGCATTGTTTATTAAACACGAAAGCCCCCATCTACGGATCGGGGCTTTTTCATAAGCCCTGTTCCTGACACACTTAAAAATTCTTATTTATCCTCCTACATTGTATGGAGG
>JAAXQF010000365.1 GCA_012974435.1 Desulfuromonadales bacterium
GTTGCCATGATGCACGATGGTGAAATCATCGCTCTTGGCACACCAGAAGAGATCAAGAAGAGCCAGAACCCGATCGTACGAAATTTTATCTATACAACGACCAAAGGTATTCAGGGAGAAGGGGATTAGTATGGGCATGTCAACCGAACAGAAAGTCGGGCTGTTTTTTCTGGCAGCACTGATTTTGCTGGCCGTAATGATAGAGCTGGTCGAGGACTGGCGTCCCTTTGAGGATCAATACTCTTATATTGCGCGATTCGACTCAGCCGTTGGCTTGAAGGTGGGAGATCCTGTCAGGGTTGCCGGGGTTAATGTCGGCAAGGTCAAGTTGATAGTTATCGATAATCAACAGGTCCGTGTTGACTTTTATGTCAATCGTGTTGACAGCGTCCGCGAAGATTCCAAGGCGCAGATCAGACAGACCAACATGTTGGGAGGAACTTTCCTTGGTCTGGACTTCGGCTCTGCTCAGAGTAAAGTCCTCGCGCCCGGCAGCGAAGTGCTTACGGAAGAGAATTCGAATATTGATCAGTTGATTACGAATATAGATCGCAATCAGGACCGCATTTTAAGCCCGCTAGGAGACATGGTTGAAGACAGCCGACAGCCATTGACTGATGCGATCAACCGCCTCGAGCGTATCATGGCCAAGATTGATGAAGGTGAGGGAACTCTGGGGCGACTGGTCAACAACCCTGCACTTTATGATGAAATAACAGGCGTGTCTGCTAAGCTGAACCTGCTCTTGTCACGTCTCGATGACGGCGAGGGGACCCTGGGTAAGCTTATGAACGATCCCTCCTTGTACGATAACCTTAACCACACCATGATCAATCTTGTCGAGCTGTCAAATCAGATCAACTCAGGTCAGGGGACTTTGGGGAAGTTGCTGGTTGATGATCGCCTGTATGAAGAGGCTACCGAGACCATGGGTAACCTTAACGATATTTCGGGAAAGATTAATCAAGGCAAGGGTACGCTTGGCAAGCTCGTCCATGATGACGCTCTCTACGATAATGTCAGTGATAGCATGGCACGGATCAGCAGCATTGCAGCCAAAATTGACGACGGGGAGGGCACCCTGGGGCGTCTGGTGAACGAAGACGACCTCTATCGTGATGCCAAGACGACCTTGCACAAGGTTGAAAAGTCGGTTGACGGACTCAGTGATACGGGGCCTCTCTCTGCGCTTGGTGTTGTGCTCGGAACTCTTTTTTAGAAAACGCAGGGTACACTGTAGATTTCACACGTTTATTGCATGAACTTCTATTAACTATTGTTTCTTCGCTAGTTGTCGTCTTATAGCGGACCTTGTCAATGGTTATAACTGCATCAGTTGTTATGATGTCACTCGCTCTACCTCTTAAGGTCCGGGGGGACTTCGTGAGGCGTTTTGTTGTTCTCGGGATAATCTTCTTTTGTTGTTGGCTTTTGAGTGCTCCGGAAGCCATTGCGCTAGAGGAACGACTAATCGCCGTCATAATGACGGATTCTCACCCTCGTTATCAGGATGTCCATTCAGCCTTTGCTGAAGCGATCCAGCCTGCCTGCGGCTCTGATTGTCGCATCTATGTACAAACCCCCCATGGTGACACCATGTCTTTACGTAACAGCGTGCGTAAAGCTGTTGCCTTAGGTGCCGAACTGATTATCACTTATGGTCCTTCTGCAACTCTTGCTGCGCAGGCTGAATCACTCTCAACCACAACACTTTTTGCCGATGTTTACGACCCTGTCGCCCTTGACCTCGTTTCTGCTGACAAGATGACCGGCCATAATATGACCGGTGTTCGGGGGGACGCTCCCCTTCAGGCGCTTTTGAAATATTTCCTCGAAACGACCAAGGCCAAGAGCCTTGCTGTCCTTTATGACGATACCAGCCCCGAAGCGAATCTGCAGAAGATTATTCTACAGGATTATGGAGTGAAACGAGGGGCTGAAGTGATGCTTTTTCCAGTGGCCGACTTTAAAGACCATGGCGCGGCATTACAAAACATGCCTGAAGGCGTTGATGGGCTTTTTCTCGCTGATAGTGAACATAGCGAAGCTTATATTGAGCGTGTCATTGGGCTTGCAGATGAACGTCAGATCCCTGTGTTTACTCAACGTGCGGGAACTGCAGAGGTTGGTGCCTTTATGGTTCTGCAAACCAGTGCCGTTGAACAAGGTGAGAAGGTCGCTGAAATGGCGAAAGCTATTCTGGCCGGGGAAAAAGCTGAAGAGATACAAATGTACAAACCGCGCAAGGTCGAGTTTGTTGTTAATCTGAAAGTCGCAAATCGTTACAATATCAATATTCCATTCCAGACGCTCTCTGTTGTCTCCCGTGTTGTTCGTTAATTTCGTTTCGGAGCCTCAAGCTAACCAGTAAAGCAAAGCTGTTAAAGTAAACGCGCTACAGAGTGTGCTGAACAGGATTGTGCCAGAAACCAGGTCCGGACGGGTGCCGAAGCGAATGGTGTAGAGAAGCGGTAAGACCGCAGAGGGGGTGCTGGTCTGTAAGATCACTATTTTGCGCGTCATTCCATCAAGCCCGAGAAGGCTTACAAGAGCAACAGCCAGCAGGGGGCCAACCAGCAGGCGAACCGCTGTTGAAAGTCCGAAGAATCCCCAATTCTCATGAATCTTTACGCGTGAAAGTTGCATCCCGAGCAGTACCAGCATAAGGGGTATGGCAGCCTGTCCT
>JAAXQF010000569.1 GCA_012974435.1 Desulfuromonadales bacterium
TAGTAATATTGATGAATCCAAAAGATATCCGCATAGACTACTTTCGTGGCTCCGGCCCCGGAGGGCAGCACCGCAACACCAGCGAGACCGGGGTGCGCATTATCCACCTGCCTACCGGTATGGTTGTGACCGCGACCGAGTCTCGTTCCCGCCATCAGAACCTGCAAAAAGCCATGTTACGGCTGGAAGAGAAGCTGGCTGCAAAATTACGCAAGAAGAAGCGGCGCATTGCGACTCGTCCCGGTCGGGGAGCTATTGCCAGGCGCCTTGATACCAAACGGAAACAGGGTGAAAAGAAGCGCGATCGACAAAGATCGGATGATTGATTGTGTTCTGTCATTGACCTGCTGCTGATGAAGACAACAGATCGTTAATCTGCTGATCTTTTTTTTTGTTTAAAAGCTTAAAACCGTCGGGGTTGCCCGACAGCAACGTCATTTTCTTTGTAGCGACAAAGAAAACGAAGCAAAAGAAAACTTGACGCTGCGCTGGGCATGTTGTGCTCGATGCGTTCTGGTGGCAAATGTCAGCGGGAAAAACCTCCAATGGTCTACGCATCCCCCGTTATCCCCGAGGCCCTTGAGGACCTCTATGTCTCAGTAAGCTGGAGACTGTTGTGCTTTTACCTGCAGAAAAGTATTAGCCACGTAGTCGTGCTTATGAAGTTATTGTTGATTGCCTCTTCAAACATTTGGCCAGTCAGAACAAAAGAGAACACCACAACAGAAAGGACCTCACAAGAGGCCCGGGTTCTGGAGAACAACTCACTATTTCAAAGGTTACCCTAGAGCTATAAACATTTCCGCCACCCGGCAAAGAAATTGCCCTCCATAAGGAGAAGGCACTTTTGCATCCTTTTGCTGCCGGGCAAAAGGATGGCGTCTGGCGGTACGCGAACCGCCGGTTTTGCCTTTAACTGTTCAAAAAAAAGAGCAACAGATAAAAAAGCTGTTGCTCTCAAAATGTCCTCTGATCTGTAGCTGCAACCATCAACACTGTTCTGAAGTATGTCAGCAGCCTGAAGCGCTCTTTTCAAAGGGCGCTTTTTTAATTTTTACGCAGTTTTTCGGTAATGATCTTGATGGCCAGACCAGCTGCCATAGGTCGCAATACGCAGCCACCAGCTCCACGATGACCTCCACCGCCATAGTTTCTACAGAGCTCACCGACATCGACAGTGCAGGAACGATCAAAAATACTGTGGCCGATGTTCAGGGCCACGAGTTTTCTGCCCGGCCCCCACTGAATGCGTATTGAAACGTTGCAATCGGGAAAAGTCGTGTAGATCAAGAAGCGGTTACCGACCGGGGCGTTTTCAACCTCTCGGTAGTCGGTTACGACGACCTTGTCATGTACCTCGGAGTTGGCCAGTAGGAATTCTTTGAACTGGTGATCGTCGCGCCTGAAAGTGTTGGTGAGTTCCCTGATGTCAGCGTCATACAAGACTTCAGATATGCTTCTGCTGCGAAGCCTCTCTATGAGACTGGTGAATTGAGTCCTGAAATCACCGCCTAAACCGGTTCTGGGGTCGACCAGAAAACCGAGCAGGATAACGTCCTGCGGGTTTTCAACATCCTCCCGGTTCAGGTCGGCAGAATCGAAACGATCAGTTTCTGTGACCAGGTGTGAGAAGCGCTGAAGTGTGACAGAGGCATAATAGTCGTAAACAACACGTGCAACACTCGGGGCGATCTGGTAACTGCCCTTGTATTCACCCTCGGGCATAACTGTGTGGGCATGATGATCGAACCATATACCAACTCGGGGATCGTAGGGCAGGTTGGCAAGGATGTCATTCGACGTGATTTCTATCTTGTTGTCGGTGATATCCTGCGGATGAACCAGCAGGATTTCATCAACCTGTTCCATCTCGGTAATGAGTATTGCTGCTGTCAGCCCGTCCAGATCGCCGCGTGTAACCAGTCGCATTCAGTGCCCCTTTCGCACGGATCATCGTCGGTATTTGAACACTCCTTACCACTACCATTTATTGTGGCATCAGGCAATTGAATGATGTCGAGACTGTTGACGGGTTACCGGGGGCGAGAATCTAAGGGTCAAAAAGTCAGTCTCATAAGGAGACCGTTGAGGAGGATGCAGCCGAGTATCAGGCCGAGGTAGATGTGTAAGCCGATGCGTAGTTTGGCAGCGGTTTTTTCGATGAAGAGGGTCTTTTTCTGAACACCTGTTGTCCAGATCGCAAAAGAGATGGCCAGACCGGCGATTAAGCCCTGCAGGATTGGCAGTTGTACCAACTGCATCGGCAGCAGTAGCAAGGTGGTCGTCACCATGCCGAGAATCCAGAAATGGCTGATGCTCAAGAGTTGATGGCCGCTCAGTTTTTGTGGCAGGACTTTGAAACCAACCCGTTTCAGTTCCTCGCGGTCAGGCAGGGCCAGAAGCCAGTAGTGGGGTACCTGCCAGAGCACCATGAGCAGGACCAGGGCGAGGGGGCGTGGGTCGAGTATGTCTCCTCCGGCAGCCAGCCATCCAATCAGAGGCGGTATGGCACCGCAGGGGGTTCCGGCAATTACGGCCAGTGATGAGCGCCGTTTTAAAGGTGTATAGGTGAGTAGATACCAAGCCGTTGCTCCCAGTCCCAACAGGGCTGTGCTCGGGCCGGTGGTTGCAAAAAGAATGA
>JAAXQF010000573.1 GCA_012974435.1 Desulfuromonadales bacterium
TTGCCGCTGTGAGCATCCTCGCCAATATAAGGCTTGCTGAGGTTGATGACAAGCACACCACTCAGAAAAGGGTGAAGCATCAAATCCCATTGACAGCATATTGGATATCAGCTTTCAAAAAAAAAATCAACGCTTTTTCCCAGTTAACTTGGCATACTAGGCCAAAATCTCAAGGGCTTATGGGGGTTATAGAAAGCTGGGCGATTTTGCGGCTATGTGGTAGTATGTGCGGCGTTAAAGCAGATAATTAAGAAGTCAGAATAACGAAAATGAGACCCAAATTATGATTGTACATAGTGCCGAATTTATAATCAGTGCTCCGACCCTGGCTGGCTGTCCCCCTTCAGAGTGGCCGGAGATTGCATTTGCCGGACGTAGTAACGTTGGCAAAAGCAGCCTGGTTAACTGTTTGTTGAATCGCAAAGGGTTGGTTCGTACCTCGTCGACTCCGGGGCGGACGCAACTACTTAACTATTTTGCGATTAATGAACAGCTGTATTTTGTTGATCTGCCCGGCTATGGTTTTGCCCGGGCTCCCCGCTCGGTACGCGAAAAATGGCAACCGATGGTGCATGGCTACCTGAAAGGGCGTGTAAGCCTGAAGGCTGTGGTCTGGCTGCTTGACGTGCGCCGGGAGCCGAGTAAGGAAGATCTGCAATTTCTCGATTGGCTGGAGGAGAGTGAGATCCCCACTATCCCCGTGGTGACAAAGATAGACAAGGTCAGTCGCAATGAGTTGGGCCGCTGTCTGGCAAAGATCTCAAGCAGCACCGGACTTCCAGTTGAGCTCTTAACTCCTTTTTCGGTTCTGAGCCGAAAGGGACATGCGGAGCTGTGGGAGTTGATATCCATGGCTTTAGAGCCCGATGAAATTTCTGATGACACAAATGACGATTCAGTGAACGACTGAATGTTTATAGAGGAATTATAATGCAACGAACACGTCTCTTTCTGGTGCGTCATGGCCAGGTTGAAGGGCATGAAGAGAAACGTTATAACGGCCAGGTTAATGTGCCGCTTACTCCGTTGGGTCGGGATCAGTCCGCTCGCGTTCGTGATTACATGGCAGGAATTTCTGTTGACGCAGTTTACAGCAGTGATCTGGCTCGTAGTTGCTACTGTGCGGAGCTTATCGCTGAGGCTCATAATCTGGAGATTGTCACCGATGCTGCGTTACGGGAATTGCATGTCGGCGACTGGGAAGGCCGGACCTTGGCTGAACTTCGCGAGGCCTACCCTGATGATTGGCAGGCAAGGCTTAAAGACCTGGTGAATTTCCAGGTGCCGGGAGGCGAAAGTCTGCAGGATGCCGCGAATCGTATTCGTCCCACTCTTACGAAGATCATCAAAGAACACGTGGGTGGTAACATCGCACTGGTCGCTCATGGAGGGGTCAATCGGATTATCTTGCTCGATGCCATTGGTGCGCTCCTGCAGCAGGCTTTTTCCATTGAACAGGATTTTGGCTGTCTGAATATTATTGACTACTTTGAAGGCGGCAATTCGGTTGTGAAACTCCTCAATGGGGTCTCTCACCAGGACGGCTGCTAGGGCTTGACGAAGAGAGAGGCAAATAGATAAAGTTGGCGCGTCTTGATCAGACGGATCAGAAGCTTTAAGGAGGATGTCGGTAGATGAAAACTATTTATGTCATCGGTGCTGGAATTGAAGGCCAGGAAGGTTTCAGCCGCAGGGCTTTGGAGCTGGTCGCTCAGGCGAAGTTGCTGATCGGTGGCCCTCGGCAGCTGGCGCTGTTCCCTGACTTCTCTGGTAAAACCATGGCGACCGGAGATAATCTGGCGCCGGTGATCGAATGCCTGGGAAAGTGCACAGGTTCAGCTGTTGTGCTGGCCTCCGGAGACCCTCTTTTCTTCGGCATCGGTCGTTACCTGCTGCGCAACCTTCCTGATGCCGATTTAGAGTTCGTGCCGAATGTCAGCTCGGCCCAGTACGCTTTTGCCAAGATTCGCGAGCCATGGGACGATGCCGTGTTTGTGTCGACTCAAGGTCGGGGGCTGAAGGGGGCTGTCGATCAGATTGTGGCTCATGACAAAGTTGCCCTCCTTACCGACAATCTGAACACCCCCAAGGTGATTGCAAAGGAGCTGATTGAAAGAGGCCGGGACGGTTACACGGCTTATCTCTGTGAAAATTTGGGGACGGCTGAAGAGTCGATCACACACACCGAACTCAAGGGTTTACTCAAACTACCGGCTGCGGCGTTGAATGTTCTGATCCTGATCAAAGAATATGAGGCCGGCGGTGAAGGCATCGGTCCTTGCATGGGCATTCCGGACGAGGATTTTGCTACGGTCAAGAAACTGATCACCAATGAAGAGGTGAGGGCTGTGAGCCTGGCCAAGTTGCGTTTGCGTCAGGATATGACTCTTTGGGATGTCGGTGCCGGTTCCGGTTCCGTGAGTATTGAGGCTGATCATCTTATGCCGAATGGGCAGGTGTTTGCGATAGAACGCAATCCCCAGTGCCTGACCTTCTTCAAGGAAAATCTGAAAAAATTCAATTCGCGTAATATCACTCTGGTTGCGGGCGATGCGCCTGCTTGCCTGGAGGATCTGCCTGATCCGGACCGGGTCTTCATCGGTGGCTCCGGAGGTCATCTCTGGAAGATTCTTGACGCAGCGGATGGGCGTCTGCCGATAGGCGGTCGCGTTGTTCTCAATGC
>JAAXQF010000418.1 GCA_012974435.1 Desulfuromonadales bacterium
GATATTGTTGCATGGTTTTCCGACGTCCTCGCATATGTACCGAGATTTGATCCCTGCCCTGGCGGACCTGTTTCACTTGGTGGCCCCGGACTACCCCGGATACGGGAACAGTTCGATGCCGACCGTCGATAAGTTCGACTACACTTTCGACAATCTCAGCGAGATCATCGACAAGTTTACCGTGAAACTCGGTCTCGAACATTACAGCCTGTATCTGATGGACTACGGCGCTCCAATCGGCTTCCGTCTGGCCGCGAAACATCCCGCGCGCATCGAATCACTCATCATCCAGAATGGTAATGCTTATGACGAAGGGATTGACAACAATTTCTGGGAGCCGATCAAGGAGTACTGGAAAGATCGTAGGGCCATCAACAAGGGTCTTGACAACGAATGGTGGAAAAACGTCAAGGCTGCTTACAAGCAGCCCAATATGTCGAACGAAGACGCGCTCCGGTTTCTCGTGACCTTAGAAGCAACGCAGTGGCAGTACACCAACGGCGTTCGCAACAAGGAGGCGATCAGCCCTGACAACTGGCACGTCACCCAAAGGCTGCTGGATCGTCCAGGCAATGCGGAGATCCAACTTCAACTGTTCTACGACTACGGCAGCAACCCGCCTCTTTATCCCAGCTGGCAGGCGTATTTTCGCGAACACCAACCACGGACGCTGATCGTTTGGGGCACGAATGATGAGATTTTTCCGGAGGCGGGAGCGCATCCGTACAAGCGGGACTTGAAGAATCTCGATTTCCACCTGCTTGACACCGGGCATTTTGCCCTCGAAGAAGACGGCGATGTCATTTCAAAGCATATCTGTGACTTTTTGACATAGAAAGCGTGAAGGGGAGGCTGAAGCGATGCGATAGTCTATCCGCAATTGCGAATGCCGCATAACAATCGCTTCGAGTCGGACGAGCAACCACGCGGGGGTAATCTGGATGGCATATTCCTGAAATTCATTGGCCGCGAGGTTGCTCGCCGCTCAAGCGTACGTTATGTAGCAAAAACAAAGGAGGAGTGAAAGTATGAGGACAAAAGAAGCAATACGAACACGTCGGGCTGTTAAGCATTATGATGCAAACCATAGCATGACGCCTGAGGAAGTTAATGAGCTATTGTCTCTAGCCATTCTTTCTCCTACGGCGTTCAATATTCAAAACTGGCGTTTTGTTGTGGTAACTGATCCTGAGTTGCGGAAACAAATCAGGGAAGTGGCTTGGGATCAAGCACAAGTGACAGACGCTTCATTATTCATTGTTCTATGTGCCGATATGAAATCATGGGAGAAGCAGCCAAATCGATACTGGGTCAATGGCCCAAAAGAGGTCCAAGAGTTTATGCTTCCAGCTATCGACAATTACTACCGAGGTAAAGAGCAAGTTCAGAGAGATGAGGCTATGAGATCCTGTGGTATAACAGCACAAACATTAATGCTTGCTGCAAAATCAATGGGCTACGATTCATGCCCAATGGATGGTTTCGATTTCGAAAGAGTTGCCGAACTTATTCGTCTTCCCGCTGACCATGTAATTGCAATGTTTGTAGCAATTGGCAAGGGCACAAAAGAGCCGTGGCCGCGACCGGGGCAACTAGATCTTAATGATGTAATTATCAAAAACAGCTTTGCATAGCAACATAACAAAAGGCTCAACCAGACCGCGAGAACGTTGGCGGCGCTACGCGGCAAGTTCATTGGCGCGGTCTGGTTAGCCTAGACGTTAGAATACAGATATCTCCAACTTATCGAAAATGGACTCAATTGCTGATAGATACTAAAAACTGTATTTATCAGAGGCTCGAAATGTTGTGATATCTGCAATATATCGTTAAGCTATAAAAACCCTTTAGCATTCGTGATATGTTACTAGTATCACATCAGTTCGGAATCATTAGATATCTGGACTTTTTGCAAGCTATCACAGGGAAATATCGCTTTCCCTTTTCTCTAAAATTTAGTTATTCAATCTTGTCAACAACATCCTCCCAGATAATTGATTAGAGATCATTTTAAAGGTCTAATTAATTTCCGAAAATTTGACCATATCTGTTTTTCAATCTCATCCTCTTTTCTATATCCTAAATCTGTCCACTTTCCTTTGAAACGCTACATTTGGACGGATTGCCTTGAGATAGCTTACAGGGACCTCAGGCTAACAGCCTAATAGAAAAGTCTGACATCAATGACGCAACAAGATTTCGCAGCATGAAAATTGGTACAAAGTTGTGCCTGTCTCTGAAGGAATATTGTACTGTAAAATAACAAAATAGCTCTATATCAAGATAAGGCTATCAACAGCGACCGCAGAAGTTTCAAAAGAGCGGGTGAGGGATATCCGTCCGGCGGTAAAGAATTTTCTTTCTGGAATGCCCGTATTGCGGTGTGCGTGCGGGGGCCAGCCAAACCGTCCTCTGAGCCAGCATCAAAGCCAAGGCGGTTGAGGAGCTGCTGTATCTCCATGATCTCGTCGCGCGTAAGCGGTTCATGTTCTGCACCCCGGCCGTTCGCAATCTGCGGCAGGCCGATGATTCGATCTGAGAGATGGCCGACTGAGATTGCATAGTTGATTGAACGATTCCAACGCAAGATGGTCCGGAAATTGTTGTAGACCAGAAAGGCCGGACCTTTATAGCCTTGTGGCAGAAGGGTCAGGTCGAAGTTCTCAGGGAGACGCACCTCGCGGCCCCAGATTTCGCCCGTCCGCCAGCCTATGTTAGAGAGAAAATTGGCGGCGGAGGAGAAAGCATCTGGTAGGCTACCCCAGATGTCCTTGTAGCCGTCGCCGGTAAAATCCACGGCGTGTATGGTGAATGTGGAGGGGATGAACTGCATTTGTCCCATTGCTCCGGCCCAGGAGCCCGTCATCGCGTCCGGCGTGATGTGACCCTCATCGATAATTTGCAGTGCGCTTAGAAGCTCAGCCCGGAAAAAATCGGCGCGCCTCCGGTCGAAAGCCAGCGTCGCTAGGGCATCGATCACGCGGAAGTTACCTAGGTAATCGCCAAAATTCGTTTCCAGTCCCCAGAATGCAATGAGATAGCGCGGAGGTATGCCATATTCAGCACAGATCTTGTTCAGCAGGTCGCGATGTTTTGCCAGCAGCGCACGACCGCGTATTATCCGGTCGTCTATTACGCGCCGCCGGAGGTAAGTCAAGAAGGTCTGTGTGAACTCCGGCTGCCGTCGGTCAAGTTCGATCACATGCTTTTCCGGCAGAATATCGCTCAACGCCGCGTCCAACGTCGCATCGGAAATTCCTTTGCCGCGCGCCTCTGCACGCAGCGCCGCAAGCCACTCCTGGAAATCCTGGTTGGAAAGCGCCTCATTTGCAGTAGTTCGATCTGGCTCTTTGATAGCCTGTGCGCTATCCTGCCATGCGGCAATTAAGAAAACCAAACCAATTACCACTACCGATAAAAATCCCTTGCACCTCGTTGCGCTTCGCAAATTCATTCAAGCCTCTTATCCGCCACGTATTCGGTTGTTGCTATAATACAAACGCTTGGTCAGGTATTTAGTTTCTGCCTGTAAATGTATAATAGGGTGAATGAAAAATAAAGCTGAAAATATCGCTTCAAGACGGGTTGATGCGGAATCGAGAGGACATTCTTTGTTGACTTCTAAGCTATACACTCCGGCTGCGCATCTCAAATATCTTTTCAGAGTCTCAGAATATCAGCCTTCTGCTAAAGTTGCGATAAGTCAGACTTATCACAGGTTTTTGAATTGGATGATATCTTCACCTGAATGGATGCAATCACAGGTTGAATTAGGGCTATAAATTGATCAAATTGCTTTAATCTCTTTTTTCACAATTCAGTTACTGCGCCAACGTCACTTTCTATGCCACACAATTTAGATTTTAAAGGATGTCTCCATAAACATCCGCCTATTTTTCTTTCCTATGCAATGTCACTCGGAGGATCTCACCCGGACTCCATAGGCGCATGCGCGGTCCCCAAGTGCCTGTACCACGGGAGACGATCACTGTCATACCATTCACCTCATACCTTCCTTCAAGGAGAGGGTATCTACGTTTTACTAAATAATCAAAAGGCCAAATTTGTCCCCCGTGGGTGTGGCCACAGAACATAAGCCCCACACCTGCTTCCGCTGCTTTTTCAGTCTCCCACGGCGTATGGGAAAGGAGGATCGTTGCACCGGAAGGCCTCCCAACAAGTGTTTTTGAGATGTAATGGCTGATCTGACCCGTGCGGCGTTGGATGGTTGTTAAATCATCCACACCCGCCAGGATAAGACCTGATCTGAGTTCAGTCCAACCATTGCGTAATACCTTAAATTTAGCCTTATTGATTGGAGCCTCACTTTGGTTGTGACGACGGTGGAATTCATGATTACCATAAACAGCCCAGACACCAAGTGGAGCAGAAAGACGGTTCATGACGGTAAGCAGTTCATCCCCGCCCTCGCCGTGCCCCTCAAAAATATCACCCAGCAAAACCACAAGGTCAGGCTTCTGTTTTTTAACCTGAGCGATGCGTGCTTGTAGCCATCGGGGACCCAGCATGGAACCCAGATGCAGATCAGATATAGCAATGATCACTGTATTATCCATCTCATTTGGAAGCTCAGAAAGGGATACGTCATAGTTTTCTACTACCGGCGGTCTCAGCCCCTGAACAAGCGCAATTACAGAAAGCCCCATACCGACAACTAGGGCTAATCCTCGCATTCTCGAAGCCAGGCGTGGGAGGAATAAACCAAATCCAGTGATTAAATCCATGGCAAGTAGGCAAATAAATATGAGGAACAATCCAGCCATCCAATTCATACCAATGAATTCGAGGACCTTAGCCGGGGTCCCTACCCCATGGTGACCATAGACACGGCCAAGGAAAAATAATATCCAGAGGATTAAACCGGTTCCGATAATATATTTTTTGGTAATGCGGAATTTAATAAACGGCACTGAGGCAGCGCGCCAAAAGACATAAACATGCATCAAGGTAACAATAGAAATAAGAATCGTTCCAAACATAGAATCTCCTGGAAAACAACGATAACCTATAAGCAGACGAATGAGAATGTCGTTATGGTTAACGAGTGACTTCAATACCCCCAAACTTGACTGAAATCAACCCGAGATAAATGAAAAGCCAACTTTCGAGCGGGTAGCTCGCGTGAGTCAGACTTATCTCAGGTTTTTGAGGCGTATGATGTTTTTGTTTTTTAGATGGATATCTGAATATTCATAATTGTGAAAAAGAGATCGGATCAAAGTATACAATATATGGTGTAAAGGAAAAGATCAGATTTTCATTAAAATATTGAA